>NZ_JAWPOM010000058.1:0-1905 GCF_033344285.1 Vibrio sp. 779(2023) | reverse complement strand
CTTGTTGCTGGCTTTGCATTTCCACATGTTCGAGTGTGATGCTTTCTTCGCTTGGGAATAGAATCACCGGGTACAGTGATGGATCAGCCAAGCGAGTGAGCAACTCTGCTGGTGGTTGTTTGCGATCCCAGATTGCTTGCTCGACGTTGAGTTGGCAATGCTGTAATAGCTGGCCCGTATTGGTGTCACGAGTTAGCTCATTTGGGTGCATCAATAGCAGTATGTCGTGCTTGCTGGTGAGTTTAGGCACCAGCGAGCAAATACAGTTGAACAGAAAACCGCAATGGGGACACGGTTGTGACATTACAGTCGAACCCCTTCACGAACTGGGCTAATACCATCCGAGAACAGACGAACACCACTGATTTGTTCAGGTGTGGCTGTTGGTGCCATGCGCGAGTTCAGAGGGTAGGTTACGCCAGTGTACTGCATGACATGTTTTGCTGGTGTTGCGCCGCCGCCACTAACATCGAAAATCAGGTCGCGCCAACCGTGCGACGTTTGTTGGCCGAGCATCATTGGGCTTCTTACCAGTGTAATTCGACTGTTGAAGCGCCATTCTTTTTCATGGTTTTCGAACACCAAGAGCGTACAACCGCCTGAGCCGCACCAATCCAATTGAACCAGCAGTTCTTCATTACCATCACCATTGAGATCGTACGTTAACCAGCGGTATTGGTTATTGCTTGGGTCGGTTTGGTGAATGAAGAAGTAGTTACGTACCGCAGCATCGACTTTGGAATCGAAATCGGCACTGGATGGGACGTCAGCACTGCCGATAGGTTGGTCTGCGCGCTTCGCCGCCGGTTGTTGAACGCCTGCATCACGAACGGTTGCTGGGTAAAGCACTAAGCCACCATCGGCGATCGGGTACACCATGCTGCCCACTTTTTCCTTGGTGGCTTTGAGTTGGTTGCCATCGCGCGTAAAGAGTCGCTCAGACATCAAACGTTGTTGCTGGTGGTGGGTCATCACAACTTGAACTTGCGACGGGCTCAACTGTTGCCAGAAGCCGCGTTCCACTAATGGGTCTTGACCGTTTGAGTAGCTGTATTTCGTCGTGGCGCTGTGGTCAGGGTTTAAGGTCATTTGCACCTCAAAACCTTGTGATTGCGTTGAGGTGGCTACATAGGTATTTGCCCAGCTAAGCGTTGCATCAACGTTCGCTGCCATGCCACACCCTTGGTAAGTGTTTCCATCGTGTTTGAGTGTTGCTTTCCAGCCATATAAAGAGTCGCTCATGGTGTCTGAACAGAGGTTTTCCGTCATGCGTAGTTCACCATCATCAAGCCTATAAGTGCGTTGGCGCGGCTGCAGTTGACTGCTTTGAATAGACAGCATTTCGGTGGTTTTACCCATCTGTTGGAACTTAAGCGCATTGGCTTCAAAACTGGCTGCCCAAGACGGCTCGTTGCCAAATACACGCGTCGGTTTTTGCGGTTGGCTGCAACGATTTGGGTTTTCGGTAGTGAGGAAGTTCACTTGCTCAACCACAAAGTTGGCGTCGAAATCCGCAGAGAAACCATCAATGCCCGGAGGATTAAGATGACCGATGACTTCGCCATACATGGTTTGGTACGGTTCATTGCCGAGCTTAATGGCGCGTTGAATTTGTTGTGGTGACAGTTGCAACCAATATTGTTTGTCGCTGCCGCAAGGCATGATGTATTGGCTTTCATGGCCGATGATTACTTTGCCGCGCAACATAAAAGTTTGAGGTTGAATGGTTTCAGGCTTATCTAATGATGCTGGTGGAGAGGTTGGTGTTTCCGCGCCAGATTGTGGCGGTTGCGAACTACATGCTTGCAGAACCAGCAGAGTGGCGAGTGCCACTGGGTTTTTCAAAGCCTTCATGTTATATCTTCCTCATTATTATTACTCAATCGGCATCGGATGGCATTATGG
>NZ_JAWPOM010000057.1:0-1916 GCF_033344285.1 Vibrio sp. 779(2023) | reverse complement strand
TAGGTCTAATCGAAAAAAGAAAAAGAAAAAGCGATAGCGCTATTTGTTCTATGGTTTGTTCTATGGTTTGTTGGAGTCAACCTAGTTTACTAGGGTTAGTATATGACGTTGACTAGGGTGGTGTATCTCATACACTAGGGTTGTCTATATATTGACTAGGTGTTATGATTTTCTGTGGATAAAAAAAAACGCCAAAATGGGCGGCAACCCTTGGCGTTTTTCTTAGTTTCTATAAGGAAAATTATGACACACAAACTTAAGCGGAGCCAATTCGATATTATGCATCCACTTTTTGACGCAATGAAACGTGAAAATCTACCATCAACACAGCGCCTGCTTCTCTTGGGGCTATTTAGATTTGTTGATGGCGATGGAGTTTGTTTCCCTAGCTACAGCGCTCTAATGGATGAGACGGGGTTATCTCGACAATCTATTGCAAACACAATCAAGAAGCTCTCTGAGTCTGGTTGGTTAACTTACGAGCCAGGGGATAAATCGAAAAGTTTAGCTAATACATACTATTTGAATCTTGAGCGCTTGGGGTTAACTACACAATCTAAAATAGTCCCAATAGAGGGATACATAGCTCAAGATGGGACTAAGTGGTCTTGTGCTGCTGATTATTGGAAGTCTAGACAGCAAACAATTTAAATTCATAAACGCCATGCATTCAGAGTGCAATCTGAATGCATGGCTAATCATAACTAGCTTACAAGGGGCTAATCATGACTAACTCACATCCTATTGAAAAGGACGTGTTTTACAACCGTCTGTCGCAATTAATTGCATCAACTGATTTAAATCCAGTCGACCGCGTTTTATTTCTCGCCACTTTTGAATCTTGGTACAACTTTCAAAGTTACGCCGTATATCAGTCCATCTCCGAAAAGGCTATTCAAGCTTTGGAGGAATGTTATGCGTAGTACTGATTGGGAGAACGCTGTTAAATTCTTTGCTCCAATTTCTAGGAGTAGTCGAATACATCCTAACTTTATCTTTAGATTTCAACACTTAGCATTAAGTGAGGGTCGAGCTGCTGAAATAGCTTGTGTCGATTTGGATCAAATCCATCGATGGGATGACGGTGAGGAAATCCCCCCTACCATTCGTAGGCTTTGGGCTCTTGAGTCTGGGCGCTATCTTCCTGATGTTACGGGGTTTTCTAAGTGGGCATTTAAGTCTGGTCATATTGTTACACCTGATGGAGCTACCTACTCTGAGGGGCAACTTCGCCACGCTCTTTTTCTGTTAGATCAGGTCTTATAAATAGCTCTGTTGGGAAATAAAAATTTGGGAGCCTTGTGCTCCCTTTTTTTGTTTCTCAATTGAGCCGACAAGCGGAAACATTCTTGATTTTTGTTACCTAATTCAAATCCGCGCGTCAGCTTCACAAATATGTATAAATACGTCTTTTTACATATCTATCTGGTTGTTAGCTGCAAACGACGACTGACGACGACGATGACTGAGGAGGAGGAAATAGGAGGTGCAGCGTCATCCCCGTATAGTAATACGGGGTGAAAGTACCTTGTTTTTCCGCAAAATGTCGAATCTGTGATGTACAATTCGACAAAATGTCGAAATAAGGTAACTTATGCATCCGTCCGAGTTTAAGCGCATTCGAAAGTCTGTTTTAAAGCTTAGTCAGTCCGAATTAGGCGATAAGCTGGATCTCTCCAATGATTCGATAAGTAGATTTGAAACGGGTAAATATCCAGTCGATAAAAGGACTGAATTTGCCCTTCTGTGGTTACAGCATTTAGAACTACACCTAGAAGCTCCTGTAACGCCTCCTGTGCAAAAAAGTGAGGTATTAGAATCTTGCTCTGTAGATCTTCTTATTTCCCCTCCTGTGCATTCTGACGACGAAAAGAGGGATAGATTTGGTCCTGTCCCTGACTCATCAAAAAGATCCA
>NZ_JAWPOM010000056.1:0-1939 GCF_033344285.1 Vibrio sp. 779(2023) | reverse complement strand
ATTGAAATTGCGCGTATACATTACTGGTGGCGGTTGTAGCGGCTTCCAATACGGCTTTACTTTCGATGAGAACGTAAATGACGGTGATACAACCATCGAAAACAGTGGCGTAACACTGGTTGTTGACCCGATGAGCCTGCAATACCTGATTGGTGGCATTGTGGATTACACCGAAGGGTTGGAAGGCGCTCGCTTCTTCGTTAACAACCCGAATGCAACAACCACATGTGGTTGTGGTGCATCATTTAGCGTGTAATTGACACGATCACAGGCAGCCAATTGGCTGCCTGAGTTTTACGTCGCAGGATGTCACGTAAACATGCTCTCAGCGCTCCGCAGGAGAGAATAATAAAAAGGACTTTGTATGTCTGGAACTTCGTTTGGGCGACGTTTTGTCGAACGTCCGTGGCTAGTATCTCTCATCCTTATTTTGCTACTTGTTGCTTGGTTGGCTGCAGGGCAGCTCAAAGCACAAGGTGACCACACCTCATCCCCATCTCTCCAATCTGAAAACACGCCCTTAGCTAAGGTGATGTTTGATACTTTCACCGCAAAACCTACCAGTAAAACGATAGAACTTTATGGCCGAACCGCACCCAATCGCCAAGCTCGTCTTGGTGCAGAAGTGGCCGGCAAAATTGTCAGTCTCAACATTAATAAAGGGCAACTTGTTAAGCAAGGACAAGTGATTGCTAACATTGATAAGCGGGATTTGGACAGTCAGCTCAAACGCGCTCAGGCCATGCTGCGAGTGAAAGAAAAGGAGTTTAATGCCGCAAAATCGCTCAAAAGCAGGGGGTTACAAGGCGAGGTGGCCTTTGCGACTGCGGAAGCCGCGTTAGTCGATGCAAGAGCGAACCTCAATAATGTCCAAACCGCTGTCAAGAATACCGAAGTTAAAGCGCCCTTTGATGGCATTGTTGATCATCATTTTGTCGAAGTGGGTGACTTTGTCGGTGTGGGTGATCCAATAGTGACAGTGATTGATTTAGAGACTCTGGTCATTGAGGCCGACGTTAGCGAGCGCCATATCCAGTATCTTAAAGAAGCTCTTCAAGCGGATGTCAGAACTATCAATGGTCAGCATCACTTGGGGACTTTACGTTATATTGGTCGTGTTTCTTCCGTATCGACCAATACGTTTCCGATTGAAATCGAAATAGATAATCGTAATTCGTTCATCCCTGCGGGGATCAGTGCGGAAGTGCAGCTCCCTTTGAATGAAGTGCTAGCGATTAAAATTACCGCTGCAATGTTGGCGTTAGATGAAGAAGGGAATTTAGGTGTCAAAACACTGCAAGATGAACACGTTAAGTTTGTTCCTATCCAGTTAGTCAAAGCAGAAGAAGATGGCGTTTGGTTATCTGGGCTTGGCGAGCAAGCGGACATCCTTGTATTAGGGCAGGGGTTTGTTCGTGATGGCGATACCGTGATTGCGAATAAAGTCGGTGATGTCGCTGCCGATGCGGCCGAAAAATAGGGAGGCAGCATGTTTAGCATAATTGACGCTGCGTTATCCCGATCAAGAACGATGTTGACCTTGTTGGTGATGATCCTCATCGCAGGGGTCATTACTTACGTCACCATCCCAAAAGAATCTAGTCCCGATATCACTATTCCTATCATTTACGTCTCTGTGGGGCATCAAGGTATTTCTCCAACTGATGCTGAGCGTTTACTGGTTCGTCCTATCGAACAAGAACTGCGCTCAATTGAAGGGGTGAAAGAGATGACATCGGTTGCCTCCGAAGGCCACGCTTCAGTCACTTTAGAGTTTAGCGTCGGCGTGGATCTCGATAAAGCGATGGCGGATGTTCGCGACGCGGTCGATCTGGCGAAACCTAAGTTACCTGCAGACAGTGATGAACCTACGGTCAATGAAGTCACTTTTGCTTCAGAGGAGCCTGTTTTAACTGTTGTGCTTTATGGCACGGTGCCA
>NZ_JAWPOM010000055.1:0-2003 GCF_033344285.1 Vibrio sp. 779(2023) | reverse complement strand
CTTGAGTATTCTCAGCGGTAAAAGCTTGAGTTTGAAGATTCGGGCAGCCTAGGCTTGCACAATTGACAGCGTAGTGCGTTCTTGGGTCTTGCCAGATTGGTCGTAAAATTCGGTGCTCAATATCATTCAAGGTCAGACTTTTTCCGTTAATGGTGATGACATCTTGATCCCATGGGCCAAAGCTAAACAGCCCGCCTAACTTGGTGATCGACGTTATCGGGTAGTTATCCAAAATTAGGTCAACCGTCAGCGCGTTGTACAGGTTTACCCAATACGCGTATTGCTCGGCTTGGCGGTATTGCAATGGATTTAAACTAGCAAGACGTTGAATGTACTGCTTTAACTTTGTTTTATCGGCGAACGAAACTTGGTTGTAACGAAATAGAGTGTTGTCGCCTCGGGTAACTAGATAGCTGTCGAGTAACTGTTGCCACTCCAGATGAGAGATTGAGGTTTGGTTGACCTCGTTGGACTGCTGCCAATAAGGCCATAAGTCGGCTTTTGGTGCGGCGAGAGCGGAAAAGGAGAGTAGGGCACACAGTAGCAATAAGAAACGCTTCATAGAGATACCTTTAGTGAGACTTGATTGTTAGTGTAGACCCGTCTAGTTGTTGTTTTCTTTCTTTAATCTACGCATAAAAACAAAACAGGCTGACAATGGTCAGCCTGTTATTTGTGTATTCAAGGATGCGTTTTAACGCAGGAAGCTTGGGATATTGGCTTCATACTCAGCGATTTTGTCTTCGTGCTGAAGCGTCCAACCGATGTTATCTAAGCCATTAAGCAGGCAGTGACGACGGAACTCGTCGATTTCAAAGTCATACTCCTTGCCGTTTGCGCGCACTTTTAGGGCTTCCAGATCCACTTCAATTTGCCCACCTTCATTGGCTTCAACGAATTGGAACAGTTCATCCACTTCGTGCTCAGTCAGACGAACCGGAACCATTTGGTTGTTGATGGAGTTGCCGTAGAAAATGTCCGCAAAACTAGGTGCGATCATCGCTTTAATGCCGTAATCAGCCAAAGCCCAAGGTGCGTGTTCACGAGATGAGCCACAGCCGAAGTTTTCACGCGCAAGTAGGATAGAAGCGCCTTGGTAACGTGGCGCGTTCATTACAAACTCAGGGTTTGGCTGCTCGCCTGCATCATCAAGGAAGCGCCAGTCATGGAAAAGATGCTTACCGAAACCTAGGCGAGAAACTTTTTGTAAAAACTGCTTTGGAATGATGGCATCCGTGTCAACGTTGGCGGCATCTAGAGGCACAACCAAACCAGTATGTTGTTTAAAACCTGACATGATTGTTCTCCCTAATCCTGTTTATCAAAAGTTAATTCACGAATGTCAACAAAGTGACCAGCGATAGCTGCCGCGGCTGCCATTGCAGGGCTAACCAAGTGAGTGCGGCCATCACGACCCTGACGGCCTTCAAAGTTACGGTTTGATGTGGATGCACAACGCTCGTGAGGTCCCAAACGGTCATTGTTCATTGCTAGACACATTGAACAGCCCGGTAGACGCCATTCAAAGCCCGCTTCTTTAAAGATGACATCCAAGCCTTCGGCTTCTGCTTGTGCTTTCACCTGTTCTGAGCCCGGGACAATCAATGCTTGAACGTGCGATGCGACCTTACGGCCTTTCGCCACGACGGCGGCAGCGCGCATGTCTTCGATGCGAGAGTTCGTACAAGAGCCAACAAACACTTTATCTACTTGGTAGTCAGACAATGATTTACCTGCTTCTAGGCCCATGTAAGCCAATGCTTTTTCAGCAGACGCTTTTTCGATTGGATCTGTGAAGCTTTCTGGTGCTGGAATCGGTTGGTCAACGGCAATGACCTGACCTGGGTTTGTGCCCCAAGTTACTTGTGGTTTGATGTCAGCAGCGTTTAGCGTTACTACGGCATCAAATTCGGCATCTGCGTCAGTTTTTAACGTCTTCCAGTACTCTACTGCAGCATCAAAATCTGCGCCTTGCGGTGAGAACTTACGACCTTTGATGTATT
>NZ_JAWPOM010000054.1:0-2173 GCF_033344285.1 Vibrio sp. 779(2023) | reverse complement strand
GTACCTTCTACTAAGCCTGACTGGATAGCAATTCGGCTTGGCGCGCTCAGAATGTTAAAGCGAACTTTTTGATCTGGACCGGCCGTGTAATTTGCACTCTCTTTTCTGCGAACCGTTAACGTCGTTTGACCCGCTTTGTAGACACGAATAAGACCGTCACCAATAACATCTGCAACACCTGGAGAAGTATTGTCAACGACTTCCAAATGATCATTGCTGGCCGTTAAACCAAAATCACGCTGCACGTTAAAATCGTAGCCTTTGCTGTATACCATTTCATAATCTTGCGTCGTCATCGCTTGGCCTTGCGCTTTCGCAACTTTGATCACAACGTTGAATTGAATTGGTTGGTAAAAGTCACCGCCATCATCTTCAAACTTAAGACGATATTCGCCCGCGGTATCCACTTCTAAGTTGCCATCCTTCATTCGAAGACCTTCAGGCAACCCACCAATCAGACTGACTTTGCCTTTCTGACCAGCAAACGTCATTGGAATAGCCAGTTTAGGCTGATAAGTGAGAGACATTTCCACGTCTTTCATTACCGGATGAGGTGCGCGTTCGATTTCAATGTTGAAGCGGGTTTTACTTGCTGGATAATTACGCAAGTCGTATTCGTAGGCTTCAACCTCTGCGCTACCAACGCCTTTGATCAGCAACGCTTCACCATCCGTAGTTTTAGCGACAACGTCTTCACCATTGATGATGCGATATCCATAATCGCCGCGAGCGTGCGCAACTTGAGGGAAAATGCGTCCACCGTCTTCATACGTCTTAGCGATATTCGCAACACTGATGGCTTGACGTTGACCTGGTTTCACATCGACCACAAACTGAGCGACTTGTTGCTTGTTTAAGAAAGCATCGCTGTATGTTGCTGTCGCCTCGACGGTTACCTGACCAACGTTGTGGATCAAAAGCAAACCCGTTTCTGGGTTTAGTAACTCGGCAACCTCGTTGTCTGGTTCGCTGCGCAAAATTTTGTAAGTGATATTTTGCGTTTCAACTTTATCCAAACGTGAAGGCGCTAAGGTTAAACCGTCTCGATACTCATCTTCGATTAAGGCAAATTTAAGTTGCTCAGCACCTATCGCATACAATGTTACGGTTGCACGAACTTGCTTAGGTAGATATAAGTCGTTACCTGAATCGGAAATCAGTACAGAAGCCTGCCCCGCAGAACCAAGTGAATAAACAACGCCGTTATCATCAACTTGAATGAGGTTCTGCCCGCTTTCGACTTGATAACTCAGTTTACCTTTCTGCCCGCGCACGGTCAGAGCTTTCCCGTCAGGATCGAGTGCAACTAGGCTTAAATCACTGGCAGAAAGATCATTGTTAAAACCTCGTTCAACCGTGACCGAAAACGTCGTTTCAGAAGATTCATACACAGAACTGGTATCTGTTGCACGAATTATCGCGGTGCCTGGACGCAGGATTTGAAATACACCCGAATCATTCACCCTCACCACATTCGGCGGATTTGAATCAATGACTTGGTAAGATACTGAGCCGCGAACGTTGCTCAATAGTGTCTGAGTGATGGTTCCCACACCCTCAAACTGCAACGAGGCATCTTCAACAATCAGCTGTGGACGACTCTGCTTCGTGATAGAAGTTGGAGAGCTTGTATTGCTCGGCTTGGAGTCACCTCCTCCACCGCAACCAGCAAGTAAAGCAGCAAGAAAAATCAAATAATAATTTCTGTTCATTTTTAGTAATAATTTGTTACATCTCAAGGGGCGAGATAATAATACGATGTTTTATTAATCGCTATCCCTATTGTTGATGACTTTATTACTTAAGTATTTACTACTATATTAAGGGTAAAAATAAATTCTGATAAATGGCGAGAAAATCACCCGAAAAAACGCGAAGCAAACGTTTAAATTAATGTAATTAATTAATTTAGAAAGAGTGAATATTCAACAAAATAAAACAGGAAAAATAATGAAGAAAAATTGCGCTAATTTTTGGCGGGCTATGCTGTATGGACATTAACAGATTAGAAAAACATAATTATCTAATGCACAAATAAAAGCAAGAACGAATCTCGTTTATATTTAATAAAAGAGATATGTATTTTAAAACTGGAATAATGTCACTCTTACATTCCATTTTAATGTCTCGTCAGTAACAACTATTATTCCAGTAACTGTAAACTTAGATTAGC
>NZ_JAWPOM010000053.1:0-2288 GCF_033344285.1 Vibrio sp. 779(2023) | reverse complement strand
TTCCTCCTTAGCTCAGTTGGTAGAGCGACGGACTGTTAATCCGCAGGTCGCTGGTTCGAGCCCAGCAGGAGGAGCCACTTTTAAAGCCGCATCACTTGATGCGGCTTTTTTGTATCTGCTTTATACGTCATTTCTCACTTTCCCATTTATCTGCACTTCATTTCTAAACATCAGCGAACATTAAATCCTTTCTTCAAAAACACTTATTTCACGCTAAAAATTTAATCCTCATCGTAATTTCAATACGCATTAGTATCCGAGCATATTTATCTTCACTAAGATGCCCGAGTTATTACATTTCTTCTTTTAGCTATGCCTTGCATAGTGATAACACTTTATTTGTGAGCTAAATATGAAACTAAAAACTCAAGCCTATTTATTATCTGCGATCATATTGCTAGCTCTCCTAGCTCTGACCGCAACGGGCTTATGGACACTTCGCGTCGCAAGTAACCTTGATAACAAAGCTCGAGTTACTGAGCTATTTAAAAGTGCGTACAGCATACTTACCGAAGTAGAAAAGATGGCTATCGAAGGCAAAATGCCGGAAGACGAAGCGAAAGCATTAGCCACTCGCCTACTTCGTAACAATATCTACAAAGACAACGAATACGTTTATGTCGCAGATGAAAATATGATGTTCATCGCCGCACCACTAGACCCTCAACTACACGGAACCAGCTTCCATGACTTTAGAGATGGCAGTGGTAATAGCGTAGGCCAACTCATTCTAGATGTATTGGGGCACAAAACAGGTCAGATCGTTGAATATACCTGGAGCCAAAAACAAGCAGATGGCAGCATTGAAGAAAAACACTCGATAGCAGAAAAAACACCACACTGGGGCTGGGTTGTCGGTACAGGTATTGGCTTTAATGAAGTTAACGCACGTTTTTGGTCGACAGCACAATGGCAGCTTGTGCTGTGTCTGATTATCGCGGGAAGTATTCTAAGTGGCCTGATCATTTCGATTCGCAAAATGCTTAATCTACTTGGTGGAGAGCCTAACGACGTGCGTAAAGCAGTTCAAGCTGTCGCTCAAGGAGACATTCAGACCAGTTTTGATACTGTGGCACCGAGAGGAAGTATCTATCGTGCCGTGCAAGATATGAGTCAATCACTAGCTACCATGGTGACAAACCTAGAGAAGTCTATGCATGCACTGCGCGCAGAGTTGTTTGCCGTAGAGGCTCGATCAAATACGATTGCCGATCTTACCGTATCTCAGCAGCAATCAACGGCTATGATTGCCACTGCGATGACTGAAATGGCATCTTCAGCCAACCATGTTGCCAATTCAGCAAGCGACACCGCAAACAATACGGACGAGGCAGACAAACAAAGCCAACATACTCAGAAACTCATTCACAACACGGTTGAAAACATTCAAGGTTTAGCTTCTCAATTAAATACTGCGAGTAAAGCGGTCGCCGATCTAGATCAGGATGTAAATAATATTGTAAAAGTGCTCGATGTGATTGGTGATATTGCAGAGCAAACAAACCTATTGGCACTCAATGCAGCCATTGAAGCAGCACGTGCTGGAGAGCAAGGCCGAGGCTTCGCAGTCGTTGCTGATGAGGTACGCAACCTAGCAGGACGCACACAAGACAGCACAAAAGAGATTCAGTATATGATCTCCAATCTGCAAGAAGGCTCGCGCAATGCCATTCACACAATGGAAATATGTGCAGAAACCAGTGAAAGCACTGTTACAGAGTCTAAGAATGCCTCTGAAGCTCTACAGCAAATTGTAACGGCGTTAGAATCTATCACCACAATGAGCCAGCAGATCGCTACTGCTGCCGCTGAGCAGACGCAGGTTAGCGATGATATTGCGCTACGCATAAACCTTATCGATGAAAGCGGAGGACAACTAAACTCTGTCGTAACCGAGAGTCAATCAAGTACTCAAAGTTTAGCTTCACTAGCGAATGAGCTAGAAGGTTGGGTAAACAAGTTCTCAGTAAAGCACTAGTTTAAAGTCAATTGTTCAATAAAAAGCACGTTTTCAGACGTGCTTTTTTGTTTTTATCGCCTTTATTTTGCAAGTGAACACACTATCAATGTTAAAACATCGCTTAAAGCATGGCGCATTGCTGCTTAAAACGCATAAAAACAGCCCACTCCGAGCACAAATTCATCAAACGATATTTTATTTTAATTTTATTGTTGACCTGAAAGCCGAAAAGCCTTTTAATACACCTCGTCGCCCGGATAGCTCAGTCGGTAGAGCAGAGGATTGAAAATCCTCGTGTCGGTGGTTCGATTCCGCCTCCGGGCACCAC
>NZ_JAWPOM010000052.1:0-2323 GCF_033344285.1 Vibrio sp. 779(2023) | reverse complement strand
TTCCTCCTTAGCTCAGTTGGTAGAGCGACGGACTGTTAATCCGCAGGTCGCTGGTTCGAGCCCAGCAGGAGGAGCCATATTAGAAGAAGCCGCATCACTTGATGCGGCTTTTTTGTATTAGTTTAAAGCTAAGCTCTCTCCTACCCCATAACGAAATAACATAAGCGCTTTGATTATTAAAAACCGCTTACCGCAAGCTAACTATCGACTCACTAAGTAACCAGAAAATATTACCCACAAACGCGCGTGGCAAATGGTGTATCTTTCAACTAAAAAAAAGCCAGGTAAAAACCTAGCTTTTTAATTCAATCGGCCATCTCTGAAATCAGCTTAAACCACCAAGACAAATATACTTTGTCTCCAGATATTCATCGAGTCCTTGCTTAGCACCTTCCCGTCCAACACCCGACTCTTTAACTCCACCAAATGGAGCCACTTCAGTAGAGATGATCCCTTCATTCACTCCAACCATGCCGTACTCTAAACCTTCACTAAAAGTCACAATACGCTTCAAGCTATTCGTATAGAAATAGCAAGCCAAACCATATTCTGTATCGTTCGCCATTTCGAGAACTTGATCATCATTTTCAAAGGTAACAATAGGCAACACAGGCCCGAATAGCTCTTGCTGAACAATCGACATATTCTGCGTCACACTATCCAAAAGAACGGGCTCCATAAAGCGACCAGGCCGTCTCTGTGGAAAGTTAGCAATAGAGGCTCCTTCTTGTACAGCTTGATCGATCACCGCCTCTAGTCGATGCTTAGAGGCCATCGTAATAACAGGACCTAATGTGGCACCTTTCTCTAAACCACTTCCAAGCTTTAATTTGCTTAACTTCGACAATACTTTATCAATAAAAGCTTGTTTTACATTTTTATGAACATATAGCCGATTGGTACAAACACATGTTTGCCCTGCATTACGGAACTTCGACGCGACAAGCCCTTCCGCAGCCTCATCTAAGTCTGCATCTTCA
The DNA here is from genome assembly GCF_033344285.1 of Vibrio sp. 779(2023). Lineage (NCBI taxonomy): Bacteria > Pseudomonadati > Pseudomonadota > Gammaproteobacteria > Vibrionales > Vibrionaceae > Vibrio > Vibrio sp. 779(2023). Next base: position 1,343 of record NZ_JAWPOM010000052.1, on the reverse strand, counting down.
AACACGATGAAAGGCGCATTACCACCCAACTCCATCGACACCGCCTTGACTGAATCACTGGCTTGCTTCATCAAAATTTTCCCAACGCGCGTAGACCCCGTAAAAGAGATCTTCTGAATCCTAGGATCAGTACTTAGTACTTGACCAAACTCAGCAGCCTGCTCCGACACCACGACAGAAAGCAGTTCTTTAGGGATACCAGCCTGATAAGCTAATTCAACAACAGCAATTGCAGTGAGAGGGGTAAGCTCTGATGGCTTGATCAACATGCCACAACCTGCCGCTAGGGCTGGTGCTGCTTTTCTTGTAATCATCGCAATAGGGAAGTTCCAAGGTGTAATTGCAGCGCATACTCCCACAGGCTGGCGAATTGCAGATAGACGTCTATCTGTCGTGGGGGCAGGAATAACTTCGCCATAAGCACGTTTTGCTTCTTCTGAGAACCACTCGACAAAAGAGGCACCATACATCACTTCCCCTTTGCTCTCAGCTAAAGGTTTACCCTGCTCTAAGGTAATAATCGTGGCTATGTCTTCTGCATTATCAAGAAGTAGTTGATACCACCCCCTCAAACGACGAGAGCGCTCTTTGGCACTTAATTTAGCCCAACGGACTTGCTCCGTTTTGCACTGACCAATGAGATCATCTAACTCATCAAGAGTACTAGGCTTTAACCGAATTAACTCTTGCTCAGTTGCAGGGTTGATGACCACAATTCCCTCTTCGGAAGACCATTGCTTAAATACAGATTTCAGCGTTTCATTTTTTATTTGTTGCATCATCAAACATACTCCTCAAGAACTCCTCTTAGGTTAATCGCTACTAGCAAGTTCAGCAAAGAAAACAAAGTTTTCTAAAAGGCATTAATTTTCGGAAGACTTAGATCTCTTCCTCACTATATTTCGGGAAATTGCGTAATCCACGCAACGACGGTCCCGCTCTAAACATGGAAGCAATGAATGTTTGAGAAATAAGATGTAGAAAATTATTGTTTAAGAGAGACGCTAACAAAACACGCAGTACGGAAGACTATTCATTCTATTACGGTTGAGGGCGAGTGTTATAAAGACTCATTGTTCAAATGGCCAATCTTTCAACGAGGACAGGATACAAACTCGGAGTAATTGGAAGTGCAGGCAGCAGGCTCATCTTCCTGAGAAACTCATGTGCCAAAAGGGTAAAGAAAGTCGTATTGTCTCGCCTTCAATGTGTAAATGCATTTCTCGGGGACACGACCAAACGAAAAAGCCCCAGTCTTTCGACTAGGGCTTAATATAAGTGGCGGAGTGGACGGGACTCGAACCCGCGACCCCCGGCGTGACAGGCCGGTATTCTAACCAACT
>NZ_JAWPOM010000051.1:0-3080 GCF_033344285.1 Vibrio sp. 779(2023) | reverse complement strand
CGCTATTTCGTTTCACTTCTGAGTTCGGCATGGAAATCAGGTGGGTCCAAAACGCTATGGTCGCCAAGCAAATTCTTTAATCTGGAAAGCTGTTTTTTAATTCTCGTTCTTACACATTCAACGTTCTTTCATTGAGTCCATCAAAACCCCTTGGGTGTTGTATGGTTAAGCCTCACGGGCAATTAGTACAGGTTAGCTCAACGCCTCACAACGCTTACACACCCTGCCTATCAACGTCGTAGTCTACGACAACCCTTTAGGATACTTAAAGTATCAGGGAGAACTCATCTCAAGGCTCGCTTCCCGCTTAGATGCTTTCAGCGGTTATCGATCCCGAACTTAGCTACCGGGCAATGCGTCTGGCGACACAACCCGAACACCAGAGGTTCGTCCACTCCGGTCCTCTCGTACTAGGAGCAGCCCCTTTCAATTCTCCAACGCCCACGGCAGATAGGGACCGAACTGTCTCACGACGTTCTAAACCCAGCTCGCGTACCACTTTAAATGGCGAACAGCCATACCCTTGGGACCGACTTCAGCCCCAGGATGTGATGAGCCGACATCGAGGTGCCAAACACCGCCGTCGATATGAACTCTTGGGCGGTATCAGCCTGTTATCCCCGGAGTACCTTTTATCCGTTGAGCGATGGCCCTTCCATTCAGAACCACCGGATCACTATGACCTGCTTTCGCACCTGCTCGAATTGTCATTCTCGCAGTCAAGCGGGCTTATGCCATTGCACTAACCTCACGATGTCCAACCGTGATTAGCCCACCTTCGTGCTCCTCCGTTACGCTTTGGGAGGAGACCGCCCCAGTCAAACTACCCACCAGGCACTGTCCGCAACCCCGATAAGGGGTCGACGTTAGAACATCAACACTACAAGGGTGGTATTTCAAGGACGGCTCCACGCAATCTAGCGACTGCGCTTCAAAGCCTCCCACCTATCCTACACATGTAGGGTCAATGTTCAGTGCCAAGCTGTAGTAAAGGTTCACGGGGTCTTTCCGTCTAGCCGCGGGTACACTGCATCTTCACAGCGATTTCAATTTCACTGAGTCTCGGGTGGAGACAGCGTGGCCATCATTACGCCATTCGTGCAGGTCGGAACTTACCCGACAAGGAATTTCGCTACCTTAGGACCGTTATAGTTACGGCCGCCGTTTACCGGGGCTTCGATCAAGAGCTTCGACCGAAGTCTAACCCCATCAATTAACCTTCCGGCACCGGGCAGGCGTCACACCGTATACGTCATCTTGCGATTTTGCACAGTGCTGTGTTTTTAATAAACAGTTGCAGCCACCTGGTATCTGCGACTCTCAATAGCTCCATCCGCGAGGGACTTCACCGTCGAGAGCGTACCTTCTCCCGAAGTTACGGTACCATTTTGCCTAGTTCCTTCACCCGAGTTCTCTCAAGCGCCTTGGTATTCTCTACCCGACCACCTGTGTCGGTTTGGGGTACGATTCCTTACAATCTGAAGCTTAGAGGCTTTTCCTGGAAGCATGGCATCAATGACTTCACTACCGTAGTAGCTCGACGTCGTGTCTCAGCCTTAAGAGAAACCGGATTTACCTAATTTCTCAGCCTACGCACTTGAACCTGGACAACCGTCGCCAGGCCCACCTAGCCTTCTCCGTCCCCCCATCGCAATTGTAAGAAGTACGGGAATATTAACCCGTTTCCCATCGACTACGCCTTTCGGCCTCGCCTTAGGGGTCGACTTACCCTGCCCCGATTAACGTTGGACAGGAACCCTTGGTCTTCCGGCGAGGAGGTTTTTCACCCCCTTTATCGTTACTCATGTCAGCATTCGCACTTCTGATACGTCCAGCATGCGTTACCACACACCTTCAACCGCTTACAGAACGCTCCCCTACCCAATGCACAAAAGTGCATTGCCGCAGCTTCGGTTTACTACTTAGCCCCGTTACATCTTCCGCGCAGGCCGACTCGACCAGTGAGCTATTACGCTTTCTTTAAATGATGGCTGCTTCTAAGCCAACATCCTGGCTGTCTGAGCCTTCCCACATCGTTTCCCACTTAGTAGTAATTTGGGACCTTAGCTGGCGGTCTGGGTTGTTTCCCTCTCCACGACGGACGTTAGCACCCGCCGTGTGTCTCCCGGATAGTACTTACTGGTATTCGGAGTTTGCAAAGGGTTGGTAAGTCGGGATGACCCCCTAGCCTTAACAGTGCTCTACCCCCAGTAGTATTCGTCCGAGGCGCTACCTAAATAGCTTTCGGGGAGAACCAGCTATCTCCAGGTTTGATTGGCCTTTCACCCCTAGCCACAAGTCATCCGCTAATTTTTCAACATTAGTCGGTTCGGTCCTCCAGTTGATGTTACTCAACCTTCAACCTGCCCATGGCTAGATCACCTGGTTTCGGGTCTATATCCAGAGACTGAACGCCCAGTTAAGACTCGGTTTCCCTACGGCTCCCCTAGATGGTTAACCTTGCCACTGAATATAAGTCGCTGACCCATTATACAAAAGGTACGCAGTCACAGGACAAGCCTGCTCCTACTGCTTGTACGTACACGGTTTCAGGTTCTATTTCACTCCCCTCACAGGGGTTCTTTTCGCCTTTCCCTCACGGTACTGGTTCACTATCGGTCAGTCAGTAGTATTTAGCCTTGGAGGATGGTCCCCCCATATTCAGACAGGATATCACGTGTCCCGCCCTACTCGATTTCACTGAACACACGTCGTCAACTACGGGACTATCACCCTGTATCGTCGGCCTTTCCAGGCTGTTCGTCTAACGCGTGTAAAGCTTAAGGGCTAGTCCAATTTCGCTCGCCGCTACTTTCGGAATCTCGGTTGATTTCTTTTCCTCGGGGTACTTAGATGTTTCAGTTCCCCCGGTTCGCCCTGTTGAGCTATGTATTCACTCAACAGTAATACCTTATGGTATTGGGTTTCCCCATTCGGAAATCCCAGACTCAAATGGTTTTTACTACCTAATCTGGGCTTATCGCAAGTTAATACGTCCTTCATCGCCTCTGACTGCCAAGGCATCCACCGTGTACGCTTAGTCACTTAACCATACAACCCGAAGGAGTTTCGAGTTGATG
>NZ_JAWPOM010000050.1:0-3220 GCF_033344285.1 Vibrio sp. 779(2023) | reverse complement strand
GCTGTTCTCACAGCGCTTGAGTATAGAATACGACCCGCTAGGTAAAGCGACGTATAGGGAGCGTAAAGAATCGTAAAGAGTGATTTTTCTCCTCTTCGTTGCGCATCATTCCAATGTAATATTAGGCTATCGGTAACTTACTATAGGTGCCCCCATGGCAAACATTCTTTTAATCGATGACGATATCGAGCTAACCAGCTTATTAAAAGAAGTACTCAGTTTCGAAGGGTTTGACGTCAGCGAAGCAAATGACGGTGAAGCCGGCTTAGCCGCGATCAATGATAAGATTGATTTGATTTTGTTGGATGTCATGATGCCAAAACTCAATGGCATGGAAACGCTGAAACGCTTACGTGAAAATTGGGAAACTCCCGTCTTGATGCTGACCGCTAAAGGAGAAGAAATTGATCGCGTGATCGGCTTGGAACTGGGCGCGGATGACTATTTACCAAAACCTTTTAGTGACCGAGAGCTGTTAGCGCGTATCCGCGCGATTTTACGCCGCACTAGCAGCACACAAAAAAATACCAAAAACAGCGATTGCATTGAGTATCAAGAAATCCGCCTCTATCCCGGTAAGCAAGAAGCGTACTGTGAGCAACAGCTACTCGATCTCACGGCAACCGAGTTTGCGCTACTCACCCACTTCGTACAAAACCCAGGACAAGTGCTGACCAAAGAGACACTGAGCTTAGATGTGCTTGGTAAACGACTCGCTGCTTTTGATCGCGCTATCGATATGCATGTCTCGAACTTACGTAAAAAATTACCAGATCAAAGCAATGGCAAGCCGCGAATTAAAACCCTGCGTGGTCGTGGCTACATGCTGCTTGAGGAGGATTAATGCGCCTATCACGCATCAAACTGCCAAACATCAATAGCCTGTATGGACGCATCTTTGCCATTTTTTGGTTCACCATGTTATTAGTATTGATAGCCGTGCTATCACTGCCACATTTGGACCCACGCAAAGCTCGCGATATTCCAGAAGAACACTACAAACGTATGGTAGAAACGCGTGACTCAATCCAACAAAAATACAGCCAGCAAACTGATTTAGGCCGCATACTTTTTCGTATCGAGGGCAACCGCCACGGCAAGCACGACCCTCGCCCACGAGTGTTTTTTTCTGACTACAGCGGTAATGTTCTTACGACAGAAAAACGCAGCAATTTTCAATTGCGTGCCATGCAAAACTTTGTCACCAGTATCGAAGATTACAATAATCCAAAGCAGAAGCTGTATGGTCGATACATGATTGCGGGCCCAATTCCTATCACTTTGGCAGATTCCGATATCTTGATGTACGTGGGCTTCAAGTGGAATGAGCCACCACCTCTACTCCTGCGTCTGTTTGATCACCCATTCCAGCTCTTGCTTGCGGTCATGTTGGTTAGTACACCATTGCTGTTATGGCTTGCTTGGGCTTTGAGTCAGCCTGCACGTCGTCTTGAAGCCGCTGCTCAACGTGTGGCGAAAGGTGAATTTGTCACAGACCCAAATTTAGAAAAAGGTACGGCGGAATTTCGTCAAGCAGGCAGCAGCTTCAACCAGATGGTCGAAGCGGTTAATCAAATGATTTCAGGACAACAACGTTTGCTATCCGATATCTCTCACGAGCTGCGCTCACCTTTAACTCGTCTGCGCATGGCAAGCGCATTAGCGACGCGTAAACAAGGCGAAAGCCCAGAACTGACTCGTATCGATACCGAAGCGCAGCGCTTGGAACAGATGATCAGCGAACTATTAGAGCTTTCTCGCATGCAGGCGAACAGTCATATGACTCGCGAAACACAGCCACTAGAAAGTTTATGGGAAGAAATCATTAAAGATGCGCAGTTTGAAGCAGAGCAAATGGGCAAACAGCTACACTATTCAGAATTACCTAAGCGCAATATTTCCGGTAACCCTAAACTGCTGATGAGTGCGGTGGAAAATATCGTTCGTAACGCCATTTACTACGGAAAAGACGAGGTACAAATCGACATCAAAGCCGATGACGATACGCTTCGTATCACGGTTGACGATAATGGAGAAGGTGTACCAGAAGAGGAACTGGCCGCGATTTTTCGCCCGTTCTATCGCGTTTCCACGGCACGCGATCGCCACTCTGGCGGCACAGGTCTCGGCCTAACCATTACCGAAAGTGCCATTCGCCAGCACAGTGGCACGATCGCAGCCAGCCGAAGTCCTTTAGGCGGATTGCGTATGAGTATCACCTTACCGATCAATTGTTAGTCTCAATTTGATGAACTAACAATAATTCGCATCATATTTCTAGAGTGAGTGATTCACAGCCCCACCCTCACTTTAGAAATTGGTGAGGGCTTCTTAGAATACCCTTACAAAGATCAAAGTTGATAATAATTATCGTTAGCATTAAAGTGAATTTTCCAATTAAGGAGGATTTACTATGTCACATACATTTCCCGCTCTGCCTTACCCGTACGATTCACTAGAGCCGTACATCGACGCGAAAACCATGGAAGTGCATTACAGCAAACACCACAAGACGTACTTTGATAAGTTTGTAAATGCCGTTGAAGGGAGTGAGCTCGAAACTCAGTCATTAGACGAGATCTTTGACAATATCTCTAAGCTCAGTCCAGCAGTACGTAATAATGGTGGCGGCTATTACAACCACATCATTTATTGGAATTGCATGTCACCAAACGGTGGCGGAGAGCCTCAAGGCGCGCTTGCTCAAGCAATTAACGATAAATTTGGTAGCTTTGCGCAATTTAAAGAGGCGTTTGCCCAAGCTGCCATCAATACCTTTGGGTCTGGCTTTGCATGGCTGATCGTAAAAGATGGTGAGATTCACATTACGTCCACCAGTAATCAAGACAACCCTCTGATGGACGTAGTGGATGTGCGCGGTGAACCAATCCTCGCATTAGACGTGTGGGAGCACGCGTATTACATCAGCTACCAAAACCGTCGCCCAGAATATATTGATGCGTGGTGGAACGTCGTCAACTGGCGAGCAGTTGAAGAAAACTATGCTCACGCTCTCTTATAAAAAGCATCACTACTTACGGTATTAACATCCGCGCTAATGCCTGCTTTCATACCCAGGTCAATTTTGCTGAATCTCGCATCTCTCGGTGACTTGGGTATATACTGCCGTTCTCTTTGACCAACTCTATTTCAATACCATGTTTGATATCGCTTTATACGAACCAGAAATCGCGCCGAACACCGGCAACATCATTCGACT
>NZ_JAWPOM010000004.1:50830-281386 GCF_033344285.1 Vibrio sp. 779(2023) | reverse complement strand
AAGTGAAACGAAATAGCGCCGATGGTAGTGTGGGGCTTCCCCATGTGAGAGTAGGACATCGCCAGGCTTTAGTTTTATTTTCACTTTTTCGAAAAGTGAAGACAAAAGCGGACACTTGCTTATTAAAGCGAGTGATACCACTGCGGAGTGGTAGTTCAGTTGGTTAGAATACCGGCCTGTCACGCCGGGGGTCGCGGGTTCGAGTCCCGTCCACTCCGCCACTTATTTGAGCGTCGTCTCAATAAACACGAATTACAGGGGTGTAGCTCCAATTGGCAGAGCAGCGGATTCCAAATCCGCGTGTTGGGAGTTCGAATCTCTCCACCCCTGCCATACTTTAAAGCCTCAGCAGTAATGCTGGGGCTTTTTTGCATCTGAAGAAAAGAGAAGCTGACTAGTTGGAAGAGTTGTCGATTCCTCTGATACCAAAGTATCGGGGGGATTGAAAGCTCATATCTCCGGGATATTGGTCCACTTCACCTATCCCCCCATATTCATAAGCTCTGGCTTAGGTCAGGGTCTCTTTTATTCCTAACGTATAGTTTCGATGTCAGGTGTATGTTTATCCAACGAATATGGCATACCTTTGCTTCAGATAGTTTTATTTTCTAGTAATGTAATTACTAAATGTTGATGTATCGCTTTGCTCTTTCTGTTTTACCTTCGAATTTCATAACACTTTTTCTTCGTTATCGAGCACATCTGATTCACAATCTATTGAAAGGTCAGTGGTTACATTGGCTTGGATGATTACTGACTTGGTTCCTGTTATCATCATGCATTAATGCTAATAATTAGGAAGTAAGTTTATGCCACATTTTCGATTCCGTGCTGTAGAGCCACAAGCTGTTCAGGCATTATCAAAACCTCTTACGGATGAACTTCAGCCTCTAATGGACTGTCCGCGTGAGGATTTTACTTTTGAGTATATCTACACTACGTTTTTCAATGAGGGTGAGGTGAGTGCTGCATATCCTTTTGTCGAAGTGCTTTGGTTCGACCGTGGCCAGGAAGTGCAAGATGAAGTTGCCAAGCTTATTACGCAACAAGTGCGCGGTATCGCTGGTGCCGATATTGATGTTGCGGTTATCTTTTCCGCCTTATCTCCTAAAGCTTATTACGATAATGGCGAACACTACTAAAGGTTAAAGGCTATGAGGCTGAGTTTCATTGTAACTTTGGGTTTATGTTTCTCAGCTTCAGTATGTTCTACTCCTTGGGAGTCTGCGGTTAATCCTACCCGAAACTCTTCCTCCTCTATTGGTAGTTATGCTAACGGTTGTTTAGATGGTGCATTACCCTTGCCTCTCGATGGCGTTGGTTATCAAGTCTTACGTAGTAAAACGAAGCGCTACTATGGGCACCCTAAAACGATAGAGTTTATTGAAAATCTGGCGCTTAAAGCTCATCAAAATCTCAACACCACTCTGCTAATTGGTGATTTGTCTTTACCTAGAGGTGGAAGGTTCTCCTCTGGTCATTCTAGTCATCAAACCGGGTTAGATATCGATATCTGGTTAAGACTTGCTGACCAACCGCTTTCTTATAACGAATTACAACTTCCTAAACCCATGAGTGTGGTGGATTTAAAAGGTTATTCCATACTTAATCATCGCTGGGAAGAACGGCACTTTAAGCTAATTCGGTACGCTTCAAAAAGTAAGGATGTTGCACGAATTTTTGTACATCCTGTTATTAAGGAGCAACTTTGCTTGCAAGAAAACGGCAAAGATCGTTCTTGGTTACGTAAAGTACGTCCATGGTGGGGGCATCATTACCACTTTCACGTCAGGTTATCTTGTCCTGATTCGAGCGACTATTGTGTTGATCAAGCACCACCTCCAGTAGGTGATGGTTGCGGTGCTGAGCTTGCAAGTTGGGCGCCAAAAGCAAAACCTACTGATACCCCTCAACGGGTAAAAACAACCTCTAAGCCCAAACGAAAAAAAGTCGTTCCACCTCAATGCTTGCCGCTTATCAATCCTAATTAGTGTTACTCTTCAGGTTTATCTGTACTTGGTGATCTCTTTTATGAAACTGGAGAAACATCATACTTTTGTCTACATTGAATAGTACCAATACAAAAACTAACCCAATCAGTTTTGGGGACATATTATAGAAATCTAAATTAAACAAAGAGTTGTAGTATGGGTAAGTTGTAACTTCTCTGTTTAGAAAAAGATCTTTCGTCACGATACTCTGGTTTCTTAGCAATATGTCTGTCAGTTGGCTAAAAAGCGATAACAACGCAGACAAGTGTGTAAGGCAGGGATATACCCTTTTCCTGTTAGAAGAGTAAATCAAGGACAAAACCATGACTATGATTTGTGCAAAAGAATTTGCAGAGTGGTTAAGACACAGATTTAGCAGTGATACTAAAGGAGTCTCTTTGACTCGAGAGGATGTGAATCACCTGACTGGGCGTCAACGCCTTGATCCGGGTTTTGTTAATGATGTGCATTATGAGCTGATGCAATATGGAATGGCTTTCGTTACTGATACGAGCCGAGAAAACTTTTATTTAATACCTGTTTCTCAAGCGGAAAATTGGCGTGAGAGACTAGAGTATCATTTTGAAAAAGAGCTGTTCTGCAATATTATCCCTATTGAAAAATCAGGTTGAGAAAAGGTTCAACTTTGATGCCAAAGTTGAACCTAATTGCTCTTATGCTAACCCTTGAATAATCACGAATTTTTCAAGCAACTGCTCTTCAGTTTCGACATGGTTCGGATCAGTGATTATGCATTTTGTAATTGGACACACTGACTGACAGGTCGGCTTTTCGTAATGCCCCTTACACTCTGTACATAGCGCTGGATCAATTTCGAAAATGCTCTCTCCCATACTGATTGCCCCATTGGGGCATTCGGGATCACACATGTCGCAGTTAATGCATTTATCAGTAATGAGCAAGGCCATGGTTACTTACCAGTCGGGTTACGGGTGTCCTGCCCTGAGTTTAGATTACGCATTAATAGGCCATATTCTAAATCTAGCTCTGCTGGTACTGGAATGAATACAAAGTGACCGTTTCCTTTCGCGTCTTCAATAGACTCTGACTTGCGGTTTTCCATTGCCTCTAGCGTGAAAACAATATTGCCTTTTGGCGTCATTAGTTCAAGGCTATCACCGACAAGAAACTTATTTTTTACTTCTACTTCAGCCATGTCACCACGACGTTTGCCAGTGAATTCACCAACAAACTGTTGAGCATCAGAGACTGAGTAACCGTAATCGTAGTTTTGGTAAGTATCGTGTGTATGACGGCGTAGGAAGCCTTCAGTGTAGCCACGGTGAGCTAGGCTTTCTAGTGTACCCATTAGGCTTTCATCGAATGGTCGACCTGCTACAGCATCATCAATTGCTTTACGATAAACTTGAGCGGTACGTGCGCAGTAGTAGAACGATTTAGTACGACCTTCAATTTTCAATGAGTGAACACCCATCTTAGTTAAGCGTTCAACGTGCTGAACCGCTCGTAGGTCTTTAGAGTTCATGATGTAAGTACCATGCTCGTCTTCGTAAGCTGCCATTTTTTCTTCTGGACGGTGTGCTTCAGAAAGTAGAACGACTTCATCTGTTGGTTTGCCGCGACCAATTGTGGTTTCAGGACGCTCGTCTTGTACCTCGACAGGCTGTGCTTCCGTCGGGTCGAATTTCTCTACGATGTCACCAGCGTCGTTTTCTTTACCCTCTTCAACTTTGTATTCCCAGCGGCATGCGTTAGTGCAAGTGCCTTGGTTAGGGTCACGTTTGTTGATATAGCCAGAAAGTAGGCAACGACCAGAATAAGCCATGCATAATGCACCGTGAACGAATACTTCAAGTTCAGTTTCAGGGCAATGCTCACGAATTTCTTCGATTTCTTCTAGAGATAGCTCGCGAGAAACGATCACACGTTCCACGCCATTCGCTGCCCAGAACTTAACGGTCGCCCAGTTTACAGCGTTCGCTTGTACAGAAAGGTGAATTGGCATTTCTGGGAAAGCTTCACGAACCATCATAATTAGGCCTGGATCTGACATGATCAATGCGTCAGGACCCATCTCTACGATTGGCTTAAGATCACGGATGAACGTTTTTAGCTTCGAGTTGTGTGGTTGAATGTTACATACCACATAAAGCTTTTTGCCTAGGGCGTGGGCTTCATCGATACCGATTTTTAGGTTCTCGTGGTTAAACTCGTTGTTACGTACGCGAAGGCTGTAGCGAGGTTGGCCAGCGTAAACTGCATCTGCCCCGTAGGCGAATGCGTAACGCATGTTTTTCAGGCTGCCTGCTGGAGATAGTAGCTCAGGCACGAATGCTTTCTCAGTTGTCATTGCTCAATTCTCTTTTATCTGATCACAAGTCAGGCCAATTCCACCTAATGGAAATGGGGCGCAAATTTTACGTCAAAATGTGAACTGTGACTAGGGTAATTGTGCTTCAGATAGAAAAACGCCCTCAAAAAAAGTGAGGGCGTTATGGTTAACCTTTATACAAAATTAAGCGTTAGGATTCGGTAAGCCGCCTAGCGCATCGTATAGGTTGGGAAGGAAAGCACTGAACTCTCCACACATTAGAGAGAAGTCTGCATCAAATCGAGCTGCTTGATCTTCACGTGGAATATCATCGTTTTGATCTTTCAATTCATCAGAGAATTTTAGACGTTTGATGCCCGCATCTTCCGTCATAATGAACTCAATACGATCTTGCCAATTAAGCGCAAGTTTCGTCACGACTTTATCCGCAGCGATGTGGTTGCGGATTTCATCAGTGGTTAGCTCTTGCTTCTTACAGCGAATCACACCACCTTCTTCAAGTACGGATTTTAGCTCAGCTTCGTCCATCATGCTGATACCTTGAGGTGTGTCACCGCTTTTCACCCACTCGGTTAGCGTAGTTTCAATCGCCACTTCTGGAATAGCAGGAACAACAGGTAGACTACCCATGGTTTTACGAAGCAATGCTAATACATCTTCTGCTTTTTTATAGCTGCTTGCATCAACAAGGATAAAACCTTCTTTTGGCATGATGAGCACGTGAGTGTGGCTGCTGCGGCTGAATGCGCGCGGCAGTAAATCCATTACGATGTCATCTTTCAGGTTGTCTTTCTCTTTCTTCTTCAGAGGACGACCTTCTTGCGCTTCCATTGCTTCTACTTTTGCATTCAATGATTCTTTGATCACAGAGGCAGGTAGCATTTTCTCTTCTTTCTTGGCGCAAATCAGAATGCGGTTTTCTGACACGTGAGTCATCATATCGCCATGTCTACCCATTGCACTGACCCAGCCAAATTTCTGTTTGTCTTGACTGCCACACGGGGTGAATCGGAATTCAGACAGCTGAGTTTCTAGTTGTTCGGCGTTAAAAGTAACCTCGCGGTTAACGCGGTATACCAGACAGTTTTTAAACCACATAAATCTTCTCTAGGCTTGATGACAAGGGACTAATCATAGGGAATTTTTGTGCTGATGTCTTAATAGAAATGAAAAATATTCGAATGAACCTCAAAAGAAAGTTATATGAAAATTTGTTTTCAAAGGTCACAAAAGTGTCATAATTGGTAGTGATAATGCTTATGCAAAGAGAGGCGCTTTGTCTCTTAAATTCATTAGCTCAACGAACATAAGGTTACTCAATTATGTCTAGAAGGATTCTGGTTGTTGAAGACGAAGCTCCTATTCGCGAAATGCTGTGCTTCGTACTTGAGCAGAAAGGTTACCAAGCGGTAGAAGCGGAAGATTACGATACTGCAGTAACCAAACTGGCTGAACCCTTCCCTGATTTAGTTTTACTGGATTGGATGTTACCAGGCGGTAGTGGCATTAACTTCATCAAACATATGAAGCGAGAGGAATTAACGCGCAACATTCCAGTTGTGATGCTTACCGCTCGTGGTGAAGAAGAAGATAAAGTGCGCGGTTTAGAAGTCGGTGCGGATGACTACATTACTAAGCCATTCTCTCCTAAAGAGTTGGTTGCACGCTTAAAAGCGGTGATTCGTCGCGTTACTCCGACTGCACTAGAAGATGTAATTGATGTACAGGGATTGAAGCTTGACCCTGTATCGCACCGTGTTACGGCTAATGATGCGCCATTAGACATGGGCCCAACAGAATTTAAGATGCTTCATTTTTTCATGACGCATCAAGAACGCGTATACAGCCGTGAGCAGCTATTAAACAATGTTTGGGGCACCAACGTGTATGTCGAAGACCGTACAGTCGATGTTCATATTCGCCGTCTGCGTAAAGCATTGGAAGCTGCAGGGCATGATAAGCTGATCCAAACTGTTCGTGGTGCTGGATACCGCTTCTCGACGAAGGCATAAATTAACACGCAGCTTATCGGTACCATTTCTGGAGTTATGAGTGGTTGAAAGATTAACGTGGAAAAAGCTGGCCTGGGAGCTGGCTTTTTTTTACACCCCATGGGTGATAGTAGGTTGGATATTCGGTTATATGCCGTGGTTGCTTTTGGCAGCTACGGCATTGCAGCTTGTGTGGCATTTGCATAACCAAGTACGTTTATCTTCTTGGTTATGGGATGAAAAACGCCTCACGCCACCGTCTGGTAGCGGTAACTGGGAATCTTTGTTCAATGGGTTGTATCGCTTACAACAGCGCCAACGCCGCAAACGAAAAGAGCTTACTAATCTTATTCGTCGATTCCGAAATGGTGCAGAATCGCTACCCGATGCGGTAGTGGTATTCCGTGCTGAAGGCAATATTGTTTGGTGCAACAAGCTGGCTCAGCACTTACTGGGCTTCCATTGGCCAGAAGATTCAGGTCAACCTATCTCCAATCTCATTCGTACACCTGATTTTATCAAGTACCTCAACAAGAAAGACTTCTCAGAGCCATTAGAAATGCGTTCACCACTCAACGTCGAACGGATGCTGGAATTGCGTATCGTACCGTATACCGAGGGTGAGCACTTGATGGTAGTGCGTGATGTGAGCCAATTAAAACAACTTGAGGGAATGCGTCGCAACTTCTTTGCCAACGTATCTCATGAACTGCGTACACCAATGACGGTGCTACAAGGTTATTTGGAGATGACAGAAGACCCTGATATGGTCGTGGGTCCAATGTGGAGCAAAGCTCATGGTGTCATGACGGAGCAGCTCAACCGCATGAACAGTTTGGTGAACCAACTACTGACACTATCTAAAATTGAAGCGGCACCTATGCATGAACTTGAGGAAGTCGTGAATGTGCCTGCGATGCTTGAAGTGTTAGAAAAAGAGGCAGTTAGCCTTAGTGGGGACAATCAACATAAATTGAAATTTGATGTTGATGCTAGCCTACGCGTGTTGGGCGATGATGACCAGTTACGTAGTGCTATCTCTAACCTCGTTTATAATGCCGTCAAATACACGCCGCCTGGTGCAAACATTAATGTTCGCTGGTTCCAGACCTCTCAAGGCGCATGCTTAGAGGTGGAAGATAGTGGTGATGGTATTGAACCTCAGCACCTACACCGACTTACCGAGCGTTTTTATCGAGTGGATAAAGCAAGATCACGTGATACTGGTGGAAGTGGTTTAGGGCTAGCCATTGTAAAACACGCGCTGAGTCACCATGACTCTCATTTAGAAATTCACAGTGAAGTAGGTGTGGGCAGTAAGTTTTCTTTCGTATTGCCTGAGCGTTTGGTGGTGAAATAATGGCTTTACGATTGGCAAAAACATTCAGTTTATTCGCGCTTGTTTGTTCTTTTATTGCTGCCGCTCAAGATAAACCATTGCCGACTTATCATAAAACGACGGGGATTGTCGGGAACTTGCTCTCTGTTGGCTCCGATACACTTGCGGGTATGACAACGCTTTGGGTTGAAGAGTTTAAATCCATTTACCCGAATATTAATGCGCAAGTCCAAGCATCTGGCTCTTCTACTGCCCCCCCAGCATTGACCGAACAAACAGCTCAGTTTGGTCCCATGAGCCGCCCTATGCGTTTAAGAGAGGTTGAAGCGTTTGAACGTGAACATGGCTACAAGCCAACTGCGCTCAGGGTCGCCATCGATGCAATCGGTATTTTTGTTCATCAAGATAATCCAATTCAAGGGCTTAACTTTAGTCAGTTAGATGCTTTGTTTTCTGCCACGCTGCGCTGTGGTGAAAGTCAATTTGTCACAAACTGGCAGCAACTCGGTCTTGAATCACAGTGGGCAAAGCGAAACGTCCAGTTGTTTGGTCGTAACTCCGTTTCTGGAACTTACGGTTACTTCAAAAGCAATGCCTTGTGTGGCGGCGATTTCAAGACCCGAGTTAACGAGCAGCCAGGCTCCGCGTCAGTTGTGCAAGCTGTAGCGTCAACCATCAGTGGAATTGGTTATTCCGGTGTCGGTTATCGAGTGGCAGGCGTGCGCTTAGTCTCTGTGGCTAAAATGGGAAATGACTACGTGACTCCAACGCGAGAACATATTGTTAGTGGTAAGTACCCACTATCACGTTACTTATATGTTTACGTGAATAAGCACCCTGATTACCCATTAACACCAATTGAAGCTGAATTTATTCGCTTTATCTTTTCTGCTCAGGGACAAGCGTTGGTTGAGAAAGATGGTTATGTGCCCATTACGGCAGATTTTGCAGAAGAAGAGTTAAAAAAAGTCGGCCTGTAAGCCGACTTTTTATTTAGGTATGAAGAGTACGAGATCAGAAAGTGAGTGTCCACTTCGCGCTGTCCCAACGTTCTTGTTCTTCCTGTAAATCCGCGTGAAGTAATTTATTGTTTTCTAGCCATGCTTCATCTGTGCATGTGAGAATCCATTCGTCATTTTTGATAGATAAGGTGATATCAGGCAATGGATCTTCATTACGCTGCCCATTTAATACGATAGAAAGTCGTAATATTTTGATGAGGCTTATAACGTCACTCTGTTTATAGAGGTTGAAATCTGGTAGTTCTTGCAATTTGAGCGCTTTACGCTGGAAGCGAGCTAATGTTGCAAGCACTAATTGCTGCTCACGGTTGAAGCCTTGTAGGGTGGAGTGCAACAGAATATAAAAAGAGTGGCGATGGAAACTACGCAAGTTAATACTTAATCCGACTTCATGAAGCAACGCTGCCCACTCTAGTAAGTCAAATAACTCACTCTTTTTCTTAATGCCTAGTTCAGAGCGTACCTGACATAACATCTCACGTGCATGACCCTTCACACGAGCGGCATGCTCTAAGTCGACTCGGTGCTTGTTGGCTAAATTTTCTGTGGTGCGCATGCGAATATCGGAGCGTGCGAAACGTTCTTCCATTTCGTACAACAGGCCTTCGCGTAGAGCACCATCGGAGAAAAACATTTGCTCAATGCGAAGCGCTTTGAAAATCGCGGACAAAATCGCTACGCCTGCTGCGAGTACGGGTTTACGTTCTTCTGTTAGACCCGTCAGCTCAATATCTTCAATTGAATCAAATTTACACAGAGTTTCGATAAGTGTATCCAGTCGACTCGCTGTGATCAGGCCATCTTCAAAACCTAATCCTACTAGCACTTCTTGAATCGCTTTGATGGTTCCTGATGAGCCGAGAGCAATATCCCAGCCCTTTTTACGATATGTTGAAGCAATGGACTCGAGTTTTTGTTCGGCCGCTAACATCGCCTTACTGAAGTTTTTGCCTGATAGTTTGCCGTTTTTAAAGTACTGTTCTGTAAAACTGACGCATCCCATCTGTTTACTGTTGAGAAGCTCAGGCTCAAATTCTTGTCCAATAATCATCTCGGTACTGCCGCCTCCGATATCGATGACTAGTTTGGAGTTGGATTCTACTTGAGTGTGCGCGACGCCTAAGTAAATCAGGCGGGCTTCTTCTTCTCCAGGGATAATTTCTATTGGGAAAGGCATCACTTCTTTCGCACGCTCGATGAAAAGGTGGGCATTTTTAGCGCGTCTTAGTGTGTGTGTGGCGGCGATACGTACATTTGACTCATCAAGCCCTTGCAGCCTCTCAGCGAACATGGCTAAGCATTCTAGCGCACGCTCCATTGCGGCGTGACTTAAGTTCAATTCACTGTCGAGTCCTGATGCTAAGCGAACACGTTGTTTATGACGACTAACCAGTTGTAGGTCACTGCCAACAACTTTGGCCACCACCATATGGAAACTGTTTGAGCCGAGGTCTATCGCGGCAATGTAGCGAGTATCTTGTTCAAGTATTTGAGGCATCTGAATTTTGTTTTCTAGTTTGCTTTTCTATATTTTTAAGATAGTCATAGATAGCGATTTGAGAGCGAACTTTTTTGCGATTACCTCGTGGTACGTAAGCGTTACTCATTTCTTTATCTATTAAACGAGCCTTTACTGTATCGGTAAAATGGATATTCGTTATATCAATAATTCTCTGTTTCAAACGTGGATCACGGACTGGTACTGCTACCTCGATACGGTGATCAATATTTCTTGTCATCCAGTCTGCGGAGGAGATATAAACTTGCGGATCGCCATCATTGTGGGTGATCACCACGCGAGGGTGCTCAAGAAAGCGGTCAACAATACTGATGATGCGAATATTGTCGCTGATCCCCTCAATGCCCGGTACTAATGAGCACATGCCTCGAATGATCATGTTTATTTTTACACCGGAAGTACTTGCTCCATAAAGCTTATTGACGATGCCTTTATCGACTAGGTTATTGACCTTGATCGTAAGAGCGGCTTTTTTCCCTAGCTTGGCATTAGCAATTTCATTATCAATTAAGCGGTAGATTTGGGTTCGAGAATTACGAGGAGATACCATAAGGTGATTGAACTTCACTGGTCGGTATGGATTCTCAATGTAACCGAAGACATTACGGACTTCATTAGTAATTTCTTGATCTGCCGTAAGTAGGGAGAAGTCGGTATAAATTCGTGCCGTCTTCTCATGGAAGTTGCCTGTGCCGATGTGTGCGTAACGAATAATTTCTTCACCTTCGCGGCGGCTAATCATCAATAGCTTTGAGTGAATCTTAAGGCCAGGCGCACCAAAGATGACGTGCACACCCGCTTCGGTTAATACTTTTGACCATTCGATATTGGCTTCTTCATCAAAGCGAGCTTGCAGTTCGACGACCACAGTGACATTTTTGCCGTTGTGCACCGCATCAATTAAAGAGTTCATCAAGCGAGAATCTTTCGCGACGCGATAAATGTTAATCTTGATACTAAGTACTTTGGGAGCGAAGGAGGCTTGGCGCACTAACTCACTAATGTGGTCAAAAGTGTGGTAGGGATAATAGAGCAGAATATCTTTCGCTTTAATCGCGTCAAAGCTGTTGGCATAACCTTCGAAATCGGCACATTTCATTGGCGGGAGAGGTTTATTTTCAAGATATTCTCGTCCAACATTTGGAAAGCCGATGAAGTCTTTAAAGTTGTGATAGCGTCCGCCGGGGATAAGGTTATCGTAGTTAGAGATATTAAGTTTGTTACACAGAAACTCTAACATTTGAGGCGGCATATCGCGTTCGTAGACGAAGCGAACGGGCTTTGCTGTCAGTCGCTGATTTACACCCTCTGACATTTGTTCAAGCAAGCTGTACTCGATTTCATTGCGTAAATCGTATTCAGCGTCACGCGTCATTTTCATCGCATAGCCGCTAAGCTCATCATAATCAAAAAAGCCTTTGAACAGCTCGTCCAAACAGTGGCGGATAATATTATCAAGTAAGATGATGGTTTTTCGACGCTTTCCTTTCTGTTCTGGTACCATCACAAAGCGGGGAAGGTGATCGGTTGGAATTTCGATCAGAGCGTATTGGTAATGTTCTTCTTTACGCAGCTCTACGGCGATGTAAGCGTACTCGTCTTTGAGAAATTGCAGAACATCGATCTCGTCTTTCATTAGGAGGGGAGTGATATGCGGCATTACCTCTCTACGGAAGTATTTTGCGATCCACTTTTGTTGCGATTCATCCAGTTGTTGTTCGTTGACCAAGAAAATGCGACGTCGCGCCATTTCTCGAATCAATTCGCTGTAAAGCTCATCAAATTGTTCGTTAAGCTTTAGTGCTTTCGACTGCATTTTGGTTAACAGTCGTTTAGGGCTATCACTGCCACCGCGCTCTTGGCTGATTAGGATTCTGCGCTTCACGTCCGCAAAGCGTACTTTGTAAAATTCATCTAAATTGTTGGAAAAGATCCCAAGAAAGCGAATACGTTCGATCAAAGGGACGGTTTTATCGGCAGCTTCTTGTAATACTCGTTCGTTGAAAGACAACCAACTCAGTTCTTTTTCTATATAGAGTTTTTCTGCGCTCATAACCTTACCTAGCCAAAAGTGAAGTAATACGTACTCATCTTGGAAAAATGGATGAGTGAGAACATTATGAGATTTTCATTACAGATTTATTTCATACCACGCATTGCATAAGAGTTGTATTCTTTTCAGGTGTTTAATGTGAGCTGTAATATAATTGTCATCTTAACGACATATTCTAGTACTAAGTCAAAAAAGGTAGAGATTTAAATGGCACAAGCCGAGTTTTCATTGCAGGAAAAAGATAAGAAACGACTGATAAAAGATCGTTTAGTTCGACTTGCAGTGACATCCGGTGGTGTCGGCGTACTCGCGGCGCTTATTTTGATCTTTGTCTACCTCGCTATGGTGATCATTCCGCTTTTTTCTGATGCGGAGATCAAAACCAACCAAGCCATTCGAGCTACTCATATTGAAACACCACTTGCGATTTCAGTGGATGATTACGCTCAGCTCGCGTTCGTTCTAACCCAAAGTGGTGAGATTCAATATTTGTCGATGGACGATCCTACGAAACCTGCGGTGTATACACAGCAAATCGTCCAGAAACCCGTTGCTTTCTCTCAATCTGCTCCTGGGCTAGGTTGGTATGGATTTGTTGATGGGCAGGGTAAAGCGAACCTTTTCAAGCCAGAATTTAATGCCACATTGAGAGAAAATACACGTCCTCCGGAAGTGATTGAGCTAGACACCAGCATGGATCTGACGCTGAGTATGCCTCAAGATCCTGTGACTCAGTTTGTATTTGCAGCTTCGACGCCCTTACCAACGGTTGTTTGGCAGACGCAAAGCGGTGAAGTGAAAGCTCGCTGGCAAGTGGCTTCGTCTTTGGGTACGTCTCCTACAACGATCGATTTTACGTTCTCTTCAGGCTTTAATACGCCTCAGCAAATGTTGTTGACACCTGACGGTGAAACGCTTTATTTGCGCGATGGCTCTGAGTTGATAGTGTTAAAGAAAACCGCACGTAAATTTGCTGTACGGGAGGTGGTCGATCTCACTCAAGGTGATAAGAAGCATTCCGTTCGTACGATAGACTTATTGGCTGGTGCTTACTCGCTTTTGGTGACGCACAACGATGGTCGGGTGTCGCAATGGTTTGATACGCTGCAAGAAGAAAAACGCACGTTAACGCATATTCGTGATTTTAAATTGGCATCAGAGCTTAAGTATTTGTTGCCGGAGTCTCATCGAAAAGGATTTTATAGCTTTTACACCAACGGCACGTTGCAAAGCCATTATACAACCAGTGAAAAACTGGTGTTGTTTAAGCGTGCGTACAATCAAGCGCCCGCAATCGCAGCAATGTCTAACAATGAACGCTACTTAATCACTTGGCAAAATAATGCGTTAAATGTTGCGGAAGTGGACAATGCCTATCCGGAAATTTCATTGTCTTCATTATGGCAAGAAGTGTGGTACGAAGGGTATCCTGAGCCTGAATTTGTGTGGCAATCGACTTCGGCGAGCGATAACTTTGAGGCTAAGTTCAGCCTAGTACCTATTGCGTTTGGAACGATAAAAGCGGCGATGTTTGCGATGCTGTTTTCAGTACCGCTCGCAGTGCTAGGTGCTATTTATACGGCTTACTTTATGTCGCCACGCATGCGTCGTGTAGTAAAACCGTCGATTGAGCTAATGGAAGCACTGCCGACGGTGATCATAGGTTTCCTAGCGGGATTGTGGTTCGCGCCTATTGTCGAAGATCATTTGATTACGATCGTCGTTATGCTGTTTGTTTTGCCCTTGAGCACCATGATTATGGGCGGGCTATGGGCATTAATACCGCAACCTTTGCGGAATCGTCTGCCTAATGGTTGGCATGCTTTAGTGCTCATGCCTGTCATATTGGTACTGATTGGGCTTGGAGTGTGGATTTCGCCTACGATTGAGCAGACGTTCTTTGGTGGCGATATGCGCTTATTCTTAACCGAGCATGGTATTGGTTACGATCAACGCAATGCATTGGTGGTGGGGTTAGCGATGGGGTTTGCTGTTATCCCGACGATTTTTACCATTGCCGAAGATGCCATTTTCTCTGTACCGAAGCATTTATCGGATGGCTCTTTGGCATTAGGGGCCACGCCTTGGCAAACTTTAATCTATGTTGTCTTGCTTACTGCAAGCCCAGGTATTTTTTCTGCCATTATGATGGGCCTGGGACGCGCTGTTGGCGAAACCATGATTGTGTTAATGGCAACGGGCAATACGCCATTAATGGACTGGAATATTTTGGAAGGATTGCGCAGCCTGTCGGCGACCATCGCCGTTGAGTTGCCAGAGTCGGAAGTTGGAAGTTCGCATTATCGCCTGCTGTTCCTAGCTGCATTGATTTTATTTGTGTTTACGTTTGCAGTAAACGCGCTTGCGGAGTGGGTTCGTCAGAGACTGAGAGATAAGTACCGTGCGTTGTAATAATGGTTTGAATAAAGAGCGAGTAATAACGTGTTAAATTGGATTCGTTCTGGCGCACCGTGGATATGGCTAACAGGCGGTGCAGTCAGCATCAGTTTGTTGTCGGTATTAGGGTTGTTACTCCTTATCGGCTGGAAAGGCCTGACTTACTTTTGGCCAGCGCCTTTGTATCAGTGGAATGTTGCAGCGCTGACTCCTGTACAAGGCGAAGTGCTACATGAAAATACTATTCTGATTGGTCAAGTGTATGAGCGCAGCTTTGTACCGAAGAGTTATTTGCCTGAAAGCGCAGCACAACAGTTAGAAGACGATGAAGATTTTGCCACGCGACTCAGTATCAAAATCGCTAACCGAGAGTTGTATCCCGCCGATTTTATCTCCGTATTGCAAATGCAGTTGGATGAGCCCACGATGCCAAAAGAGTGGGCGGTGATAGAGCGCAGTAGCGGTGGTTATTTCTTTGGTAAGCTGGTGGCGTTTCAAGATGGTGATAATATATACACCAGTGATATTCAATCGGTACTAAATAAAAAGCTTGATGATGCAGAAACTCTGCGCCATGAGATTGATTCTTTGGTGGTCGATCAGCTTAAAGAGCTTGGTTGGAAGCTAGAGCAGTTGCGATTAGAAAAGCGCAAGCATGAATTGAATGACACGCTGACAGAAAGCTTCTTAAACGAAAACCAGACGAAAAAAGAGCAGATAGAAAAAGCGCTTGCGACGTTAGATTTGCAACTTGATGGTTTACGACTTCAGCTCTCTGACTATGCCTTGATTGTCGAGGATATGACGGGGTCACAAGTATCGATTCCGCTCGAAGACATTTTGGACTACTGGTATCCAAACCAAATGTCACTACCTGATAAAGTCATGCATTGGGGAAAACAGGTTTGGAAGTTTTTATCTGAAGATCCAAGAGAGTCTAACTCCGAAGGAGGCGTGTTCCCTGCGATATTTGGTACGGTTTTCTTAGTACTCATTATGTCGATCATTGTGATGCCACTTGGGGTGATCGCCGCTATCTATCTACATGAATATGCTAAGAATAACGCTCTAACCAGAGTTATTCGTATTGCGGTTATAAACCTAGCGGGTGTTCCATCGATTGTTTATGGCGTGTTTGGTTTAGGTTTCTTCGTTTATACGATTGGTGCCTCTATCGACAACGTATTCTATGCGGAGAAGCTACCGGCACCAACCTTTGGTACGCCGGGTTTGTTATGGTCAGCACTAACTCTTGCCGTGCTGACGCTTCCAGTTGTGATTGTGACGACGGAAGAAGGTTTAACTCGTATTCCGAGCTCCGTACGACATGGCTCTCTGGCACTTGGTGCAACTCAGTTCGAAACGCTATGGCGCGTGGTTTTGCCTATGGCGACGCCAGCTATTATCACAGGTTTGATCCTTGCGATTGCGCGTGCAGCTGGCGAAGTAGCGCCACTGATGCTGGTGGGGGTCGTGAAATTGGCATCCAGTTTACCGGTTGACGGACAATTCCCTTATGTGCATTTGGATAGAAAGTTCATGCATTTAGGTTTTCACATTTACGATGTTGGCTTTCAAACCTCCAACATCGAAGCGGCGCGACCATTAGTTTATGCTACCTCTTTCTTACTCGTGACAGTGATTGTCGGGCTAAACTTAACAGCAATCAGTATTCGCAATAATTTACGAGAAAAATACAGAACGTTAGGACAAGATTAAGTATGTTTAATTTTGATAGTACATTAGGTTATGAGCCACCATTGGATGTTCATAATTTAACGGATGAACAAACAGCCATCTCAATCGAGAACCTTAATCTGTTCTATGGTCAAACTCAGGCGCTGCATGATATTTCGATGCGAATTCCCAAAGGGCGAGTCACCGCTTTTATCGGTCCTTCAGGGTGTGGAAAGTCGACGTTATTACGTTGCATCAATCGCATGAACGACTTAGTGGAAGGGTGTCGAGTCACAGGTAAAGTGCGTCTCCATGGCAAGAATGTTTATCGTCCTAATGTCGATGTTGCGACACTTCGACGCCGAGTGGGGATGGTGTTTCAAAGACCCAATCCATTTCCTAAGTCTATTTATGAAAACGTAGTTTATGGCTTACGCTTACAAGGTGTAAAAAACAGCCGCAGTTTAGATGACGCAGTGGAGCGATCCTTGCGCTCAGCGGCGTTGTGGGATGAGGTAAAAGACCGCTTGCATGAGAACGCATTTGGCTTATCTGGTGGTCAGCAACAGCGCTTGGTCATTGCGCGGGCGGTGGCGATTGAGCCGGAAGTCCTGTTATTGGACGAGCCAACATCAGCGTTGGATCCAATCTCAACTTTAACCATTGAAGAGCTTATCAATGAGCTGAAGACTCAATATACTGTGGTTATCGTTACCCATAACATGCAACAAGCGGCGAGAGTGAGCGATCATACTGCATTCATTCATATGGGTAAGTTAATTGAATACTCTGACGCGGACTCGATCTTCACTTCGCCAATGAAGAAACAGACCGAAGATTACATTACGGGTCGCTACGGTTAAGTCGCGACTCTATACGGAATAAGGAACATCATGCACTTTGGACGTCATATTTCAGGACAATTTAACGTAGAGCTAGAATCGATTCGTACTCATGTATTAACCATGGGAGGCTTGGTAGAGCAGCAGCTTTCGTATGCTATTCAAGCCTTGCATAAAGAAGACATCGAACTGGCGCGTAAGGTTGTGCGTGACGATCATAAAGTGAATGCGATGGAAGTCTCGATCGATGACGCCTGTACACGCATTATTGCTAAGCGTCAGCCAACGGCAAAAGACTTGCGCTTAATCATGGCTATCATCAAAACGATCACGGATTTAGAACGCATCGGTGATGTGGCGACACGCATTGCTTACGTTGCCATTGAAAGCCCATCATCAAAAGAACGACAATTCCAAGTGTCGTTAGAGCCTCTCTGCCGTCAGGCAATTAATATGCTGCATCAGGTTTTAGATGCGTTTGCCCGCATGGATGTAGAAGCGGCAGCAGAGGTGCATAAACAAGATGACAAACTAGACGCCGAGTATGAAGCGGTGATTCGTCAGTTGATGACTTACATGATGGAAGATCCAAAAAATATCCCTAATATTCTGCAAGTGATGTGGTCGGCGCGCGCGATTGAACGCGTGGGGGACCGCTGCCAGAACATCTGTGAATACATTATTTACTTCGTGAAAGGGAAAGATGTACGCCATCTAGGTGATCAAAGTATTGATGACGTACTGAAGTAACTGACTTCAATAAATAGACCAGCTTTTAGGCTGGTCTATTTATTAGAGAGAAGGAAAGCACGTCAATATTTATCAGGAACGAAGGTCTGATCATCAATGGGCGCTCTGACGTAACCTTCTTTATTGAGTTCAGGTAATTCGATGGGTGAGTACTCAAGTGCTTTGTAATCAATCTGGCTTAGTAAATGACTGATACAGTTCAAGCGCGCTTTCTTTTTGTCATCTGAAGGGACGACCCACCAAGGGCAGCTTTTCGTGTCTGTATAGGCAAACATCTTATCTTTTGCTTCCGAATACTCCGCCCAGCGATGACGTGACTCCAAATCCATGGGGCTGAATTTCCAACGTTTGATCGGCGTATTAATTCGACCTAGAAAACGTTTTTCCTGCTCTTCGTCTGAAACCGAAAACCAATACTTAATCAGAATAATCCCAGAGCGTTGCAACATTCTCTCTAATTCAGGGCAAGAGCGTAAAAAACTCCTCGTATTCGTCTGGAGTACAGAACCCCATGACTTTTTCGACACCTGCTCGGTTATACCAACTTCGGTCAAATAAAACGATTTCACCAGCAGATGGTAAATGAGCGACGTAACGTTGGAAGTACCATTGCGTTTTTTCTTTTTCGGTCGGTGCAGGCAGAGCCACTACGCGACAAACACGCGGGTTTAGCTTTTCTGTAATTCGCTTTATCACTCCGCCTTTGCCCGCAGCATCACGGCCTTCAAACAGAACAACCACTTTTAACCCTTTGTGTTTGACCCACTCTTGAAGTTTTACGAGCTCAACTTGAAGGTTTTTGAGCTCCTTTTCGTATTCCTTTTTCTTCAATTTAGACATACACCTTTCCTCACTCCTTGATAAACAATATGTTAGCACTCAAAAGCTATGCGCGTGAGGTTACGGTGGTCTATTTGAGAGTTGCTACGACATCGGTTATGGCTTGTGTACTTGTGATGGGGATTAAAAAATCATCGACATCGGATGCGCCCATTTTGCTTTGTTCAGCAACAAAGGTCATTTGGCTAGGGCGTGTGGTTTTGCCTGACAGATGGATTTCAGGAACTTGAGTGTCTTCTACTAACGCACGTACGTTACTCGCATTAACGCCAGCCCCCGCCATGATTGCTATGCGTCCTTGGGCTTGCTTAACCAAAGCTCTAAGCACATCGATCCCTTGTGGTGCTGAAGGCGCAAGACCGGAGGTTAAAATACGTTCACAACCTAAGCTGATCACTTCTTCCAAAGTTTTTTCAGCGTCACGACACTGGTCAAAGGCACGATGGAAGGTCACGCCTAAGCCAAGCGCTTGAGCAAATTCACACAGCGCAGCCGCGTAAGGCATATGAATATCACCGTCTTGAGTGAGCACGCCGAACACGACACCGCTCAAGCCTGATTGGTGAGCCGCTTCAATATCCCAACGCATCATTTCGATCTCTTCTTCATTGTAGAAGAAGTCACCTTGGCGTGGGCGGACCATGGCATAAACTGGAACACTCGAAAGCTTAGCCGCTTGCTGCATAAAACCATAACTGGGTGTTAGTCCGCCTAAAGCCAAAGAGGAGCAAAGCTCAATCCGAGTGGCGCCGCCAGCAATGGCGTAGTGCAGAGATTCAATATTATCGATACAGACTTCTAGGTGAGTAACCATGTTCATTCATCCTGCTAACGTTACAAATAGGTGTTGTGGCTAAGATATTAACAGGGCAAGTAAGCAGAATCTGTATGGAGGGGATGATAAATAGAGGTAAAGTTTACGCTAAAGCGTTACCTCATTTTGGCGGTTTATCTGAAGGAAAAAGAAAGCCCAGAGCAGAGGCTCTGGGCTTTGATAGGACTTTACTTAGACTGATTGGCGTTTGCGGTTTTCCGCATTAGCTTATTGCTTTATATACATCCAACCATCACACCCGTTGAGCTAGGGTGAAGGTCTATTATTTTTTGCCTAGGTCAGCTGCGTGCTCAGATAGGAACGCTGCAACACCTTTTGGAGATGCGTCCATACCTGCTTTACCTTCTTCCCATTGTGCAGGACATACTTCGCCGTGCTTCTGGTGGAAGTTAAGAGCGTCAACCATGCGTAGCATTTCGTCGATGTTACGGCCTAGTGGTAGGTCGTTAACTACTTGGTGACGTACAACGCCTTCTTCGTCGATTAGGAAAGAACCACGGAAAGCAACGCCTGCTTCTGGGTGCTCAACGTCGTAAGCTTTACAGATTTCGTGCTTAACGTCAGCAACTAGTGGGTACTTAACTTGACCGATACCGCCATCTTCGATAGCAGTGTTACGCCATGCGTTGTGAGAGAACTGAGAATCGATAGAAACACCGATTACTTCAACACCTTTAGCTTGGAAGTCAGCTAGACGGTTGTCGAATGCGATTAGCTCAGATGGGCAAACGAAAGTGAAATCTAGTGGGTAGAAGAATACTACTGCTTTCTTACCTTTAGTGAACTCTGCAAAGTTGAAGTTTTCAACGATTTCACCGTTACCTAGAACAGCTGCTGCAGTAAAATCAGGGGCTTGACGACCTACTAGTACCATTTTTTTGCTCCTAAAAAGTATGGTTAGCTCCAAACCGAATTCAGTTGTGTCGGTTTGGTTCGTGTTTGTACGAGACAAACTATAGTACAGATTGTAGTATTGAAAAAAGCGAAATAAATAGATTGAGTTAATCGAAAAAAACGATAATAACAAAACTCTTAACTCGATCACTGGAACGGCGGTAGATACAAATACAATTATGAATAAATGGCCCAGTTTGAAGCAGTTACACTATTTAGTCACACTGCATGAAACAAGACATTTTAGTGACGCTGCAGAGCGTTGTTTTGTCAGTCAGTCGACTTTAAGTAAGGGTATTCAAAACTTAGAGGAGTTGATTGGCTGTCCATTATATGAAAAGAAAGACAAGAAAAGTCCACTGGTTTTTACCCAAACAGGAGAAATGGTAGTAAAGCAGGGGCGAGAGCTGTTAGCAAAAGGGCAAGATTTGGTCGAGCTTGGACGTATGTGCCAAGGCGACGATATGCAAGGCCAGCTAAAAGTAGGATGCATACCAACAATTGCTCCGTTTTTACTGTGTGATTTGGTACAAGAGGTGAACTACCGTTTCCCACAACTGAACCTTTTATTAAGAGAAGACACGACGACAAACTTACTCCAAGCGCTCAGACATGGTGAGCTGGATGTGCTTATTTTAGCGTTACCAGTCGAAATTGATGGGATGGAAAGCCGAGTAGTGGGTAAGGATCCGTTTCGAATGGTTATAAGCGCTAATCAAGCCCAATCGGTCCCTGTGCCGATTCGTTACGCGGATTTACCTGACGAATCCGTCTTTCTACTAGAGAAAGAACATTGCTTAACGGAACATGCGGTATCAGCGTGTAAATTAACAGACAAAGAAAAAATCAATCCGTTTACGGCAACCAGCCTCCATACACTGGTGCAAATGGTTGCGAATGGTTTGGGAACAACGTTCATTCCTCAAATGGCTATCGACCATGGCTTGCTGCATAACCAGAATTTAGTCGTGATCGATCCTCCAGGTAAACAAGCTTATCGCGAAATCGGCTTAGTTTGGCGTCCGAGCTCGTCAAGAACGAAAACATTTAATCAACTTGCAGAAGTCGTTTCAGAGCTGCTTTAGCTATTAGTATTAGCCCTTACTTCTCCATTATTTATCTAAAAGCGCACTGGAAACAGTGCGCTTTCTAGTATTTTATTCTGTTGGTAAACTTTGACTTGTAAAATTTTACAGCTCTTCTTTGATGAAGCTTTCATAAAATAGTGAAATTTCACAATGTTAATTTTACACAAAGCCCTGCATACCTTGTTTGACCCCTGTTTAAATCCATCTCTTCAGCCCTTGTGAATACAAGGTGTTTGTTTACCTGTCAATATTCATACGCTTGTTTGAAATGATAAAGCGACTTTAAATTTAATGTAATTTTATTACGTAATAACTTACAAAATAAGGCGCTTGATAGATGGTTTTTACCTTGCGGAATAAAACTTTGAATTTTCTGTTTTGTTTATATTGGGGGTTTCACTAAACCCTTTGTTGATATAGCTTATTTAAAGGCCGATACGACTTATGTCTAGATTGAAAATACACGTAGCATTACGCAATCTATCGGCATGGCTAGACGAGTTGAACACAAAGTTAAAGGATGTAATTTGTTGTTCATAACTTACAAATGTAGCTTTACGCTGACTGCCCAAGATTGATAAAGCACGTTAAGGATGAATAATTATGCTTGCTCAGACAGAACAAAAAACACAACAACTAAAGCAAACCCAAGGCATGCTTGAGGTGAATGGAGTCGTTGCTCCAGAACATCAAGCAATTTTCCCTGTTGAAGCCCAAACCTTTTTATCTCTACTGTGTGAAAAATTTGCCGGACGTGTTGAACAGTTGCTGGAAGCAAGAGAAGAGAAGCAAGCACGTATTGATGCTGGTGAGCTACCAGATTTTCTGCCAGAGACACAAGACATCCGTGAAGGAAGTTGGAAGATCCTAGGAATCCCACAAGATCTGCAAGATCGCCGAGTGGAGATTACCGGACCAACTGACCGCAAGATGGTGATTAACGCACTGAATGCGAATGTAAAAGTGTTCATGGCAGACTTTGAAGATTCAATGTCTCCTGCATGGAGTAAAGTGCTGGATGGTCAAATTAACTTGCGCGATGCTGTTAATGGCACCATCAGTTACACCAATCCTGGCAATGGCAAACATTATCAGCTGGAAGATGACCCTGCGGTGTTGATCTGCCGTGTTCGCGGCCTTCATTTAAAAGAAAAACACGTTACGTGGCACGGTCAGATCATTCCAGGTGCGCTATTCGATTTCGCTCTGTATTTCTATAACAACTACAAAGCGTTACTTCAAAAAGGCAGTGGCCCTTATTTCTACCTTCCAAAACTGCAATCGCATCACGAAGCGAAGTGGTGGAGCGAAGTGTTCCATTTCACGGAAGACTACTTCGGTTTGGATACAGGCACCATCAAAGCGACTGTGCTGATTGAAACCTTACCAGCGGTATTTGAAATGGACGAGATTCTGTTCTCGCTTAAAGAACACATCGTTGGTTTGAACTGTGGTCGCTGGGATTACATCTTTAGCTACATCAAAACATTGAAAAAACACTCAGACCGAGTACTGCCAGATCGCCAAGTGGTAACGATGGACAAGCCATTCTTAAACGCTTACTCGCGATTATTGGTACGTACTTGCCATAAACGAGGTGCTTTCGCGATGGGAGGAATGGCCGCATTTATCCCAGCTAAAGACCCGAAAGAGAATCAAAAAGTATTAGACAAGATCCAGACTGACAAATCGTTAGAAGCTAACAACGGCCACGACGGTACTTGGGTGGCTCATCCAGGTTTGGCTGACACTGCTATGGAAGTCTTTAGTGCTGTGCTGGGTGAACGCACCAACCAGTTGGATGTGAGCCGTGCAGAGGATGCGCCTATTACAGCAGCTGAACTGCTTGAGCCTTGTGAAGGCGAGCGCACTGAAGGCGGAATGCGCCACAATATTCGCGTTGCGCTGCAATACATCGAAGCTTGGATTTCTGGCAATGGTTGTGTGCCGATTTACGGACTGATGGAAGACGCTGCAACGGCAGAAATCTCCCGAGCTTCGATCTGGCAATGGATTCAACACGGCAAGTCGCTAGACAACGGATTAAAGGTCACTAAAGAGCTGTTCGAGCTCTATCTCAAAGAGGAGATTGAAGTCGTGAAGCAAGAAATTGGCGAGCAGCGCTACCATGCGGGTCGATTTGAAGAAGCAGCAGACTTAATGGCAAGGCTCACGACGAGCGATGAACTGACCAACTTTTTGACAGTTCCTGGTTATGACTACCTGGATTAATAAAGAATAACTGTAACACCAATAACGTGAAGGATTTTCAAGGCAGATAGGGAAGTACTGCCTGAGAACGGAAACTCAACGCACACGCATAAAGTGCAAATTATAAAGAGGGATAGACCAATGACTAACTTAACTCGCCGCCAACAAATTGAAGCTCTGGAAAAAGACTGGGCAACTAACCCACGCTGGAAAAATGTGAAGCGTACTTACACTGCCGAGGAAGTGGTGGAACTGCGTGGCTCTATGGTGCCTGCAAACACAATTGCACAACGTGGTGCAGACAAACTTTGGTCACTGGTCAACGGTAGTGCGAAAAAAGGTTACGTAAACTGTCTTGGTGCGCTAACGGGTGGTCAAGCGGTTCAACAAGCTAAAGCAGGTATTGAAGCGATTTACTTGTCAGGCTGGCAGGTAGCGGCGGATAACAACACCGCCTCGACGATGTATCCAGACCAATCTCTTTACCCAGTAGATTCTGTACCGTCAGTAGTAAAACGCATCAACAACTCATTCCGTCGTGCAGACCAAATTCAGTGGGCTGCTGGTAAGACGCCTGAAGATGAAGGTGGAATTGATTACTTCCTACCTATCGTAGCGGATGCTGAAGCGGGCTTTGGTGGTGTGCTTAACGCTTACGAACTAATGAAATCGATGATCGAAGCCGGTGCCGCGGGCGTTCACTTTGAAGACCAGTTAGCATCGGTGAAAAAGTGTGGCCATATGGGTGGTAAGGTATTAGTTCCTACGCAAGAAGCGGTACAAAAGCTCGTTGCAGCTCGTTTGGCTGCTGACGTAGCGGGTACAACAACATTAGTTATTGCTCGTACTGATGCGAATGCGGCGGATCTCATTACTTCAGATTGCGACCCATATGATAAAGACTTCATCGAAGGTGAGCGTACTCAAGAAGGTTTCTACCGCGTTCGCGCGGGTATCGACCAAGCTATCTCTCGCGGCCTGGCTTACGCACCATATGCAGACTTGATTTGGTGTGAAACGGCTACGCCATGTTTGGAAGAAGCACGTAAGTTTGCAGAAGCAATTCACGCTGAATACCCAGATCAATTGTTGGCGTACAACTGCTCGCCTTCATTCAACTGGGAGAAAAACCTAGATGCAGAAACCATTGCTAAGTTCCAACAAGAGCTTGCAGACATGGGCTACAAGTACCAATTCATCACGCTAGCAGGCATTCACAACATGTGGTTCAACATGTTTGAACTGGCGCACGCTTACGCTCAAGGTGAAGGTATGCGTCATTATGTTGAGAAAGTTCAGCGTCCTGAATTCCAAGCGGCTGAAAAAGGTTATACGTTTGTTGCGCACCAACAAGAAGTAGGTACAGGTTACTTCGATAGAATGACCAATACTATCCAAGGTGGTAACTCTTCAGTGACAGCATTGACAGGTTCGACCGAAGAAGACCAATTCTAATTGGCAGAGAAACACTTCCTTAATCAGCGTCAGTAATGGCATTTTGAGCGGCAACCCTGCCGCTCTTTTTTCGTTTAACCGGTGTAAAAACGAAACTTACAACAAAGAGAATACGCTTGCGTACTACTCTTCCTGCTCGATTTCTTCAGGTTCCACTTCTTCTTGCAGTTCCAATAAGTTAATCGCAATGGTCACAAAGTCACTGTCAGTAATGATGCCGACCAATCGACCTTTGGTGACAACAGGTAGACAGCCAACTTTATGCTTTTGCATATAGATAGCGCTCTCTTTGAGCCCCGCGATAGGCTCTGCCGTCATGATATTGGTGTGCATCATTTCGTAGAGCGGTGTGTCTAAAGTAAAAGATTGTTCAGCCTCATCTGGGTGCAAGCTCGATTCTTGAGCAGCAAGAATGTCGCGTTGAGTCACCAAGCCTTGTAAGTGGTTATTGGTATCAACAACCGGAATGTGTCGAATATCAAGCGCATCCATCATGCTTTTTGCATCACGCAAGGTGTGCGTGCGCAGTAAGGTATGAGGATTACGAGTCATCATGTCTTCAACCTTGATCATAGAGACCTCCAGCGGCATTGTCCTTCTCTTAAATATAGAGAATATTTTTCTGTATATCTGGGAGCTAACTCGTTTTTCATCAATTAAATAGCACAATGCTGATGGGCTGCGTAATCTGTGTTTTATTGGTGTTTTTATTAATTTGAATAAGTCGGTTTGTGTGCGAGTCAGTTGGCATTTTTAGTTGATATTGAATGTGTTCCCAAGGTAATCCAATGAATTGAATCGCACATTTTTATTCGCTGGATTTTCCAAGATTCTTCTCTCGAAGAAGATACGTCCAGGCTTACCAAATTGAAGACAGCAACCTAGATGAAACGAACAACGTGTAACAAACTTATTGCGCTGGCAGTGGCGGCATTCAGTGTGCCATCAACACAGGCGATTGTGTTAGGAGATGAACAAACCGATCCTGTTGACCGCGTTACTTTGCGAGCAAGTAACATGGCAGAGTTTCCGCTGTGTGGTGGAACGATGCTGACAGAGCAATGGGTACTGACTGCGGCGCACTGTGTGGTGATGGGACAAGGAACCAATGAAGCAACCTACTATGTGACCCCGCCGGGTGAGCTGTCGGTGAATGCGAATGCGTATGAACTTAATTCTGCAGGGCTTGATAACTTTTATCCGGTGTCTCACGTTGTGGTTCATCCGGATTACACCCGGATTTCAAAAGCTGAGACCGACAGTAATGGCAACGTGAAACCTATCCAAACCGGTTTAGATTCAGACATCGCGTTGCTGTATCTCACGCGCCCAGTGGCAAACGCGAACTTTGCTGACCTAGCGAGTAAAGTTGACATGGAGAGTATCGAAGCACGTTTGGTGGCGGATTGGAACGATAATTACCTGACCAATCAACGTGTCGAAAATGTGCAAGTGTTTGGATGGGGGGCTACTCAGCCGGATGCTTCTGAACCTTCTAATACGCTCAAAACCACCATTAGCACATTTTTACCCATCGACAAATGTTATGAGCGTTTAGAAATTGGCAGCAGTTTTCCGGGGATCATTGATTCAAGAGACAACCAAACCAAAATTTGTACGCTACCAACACAAAACCATGTATTGGAGCCAGATAGCCATACTCAATATGGCAACTCTGCATGTAAAGGTGACAGTGGTGGCCCGTTGGTCGATGTGGCGACCGGCAAACAAATTGGTATTGTTAGTGGCGGCCCCCTTATTCTACCAACGTGTGGCTCTTTGACGATCCCAAGTTTCTACACCAAGGTGAGCCACTATTACGACTGGGTACAGTCTTACATCACTGCCGATGCGCCACCAAGTCGTTACATCATTGCGCCGAATTTTATCAAAAGTGCTAACAATGAAAGTGGTGACAATAAAGAGTGTCACGATGGCATTGCGACCAATAACTGTGATTTCAAAGGCTCAGATGATGAAGGTGGCAGTCTAGGGTTTTGGTTATTGGGTTTATTCGTGCCGTTATTCTTGTGGCGAAAGCATGAGGTTTGATAGGGCGATTGGAATGCCAAACTAATAAGCAGCGGTATACGCTGCTTTGCTTTTTTCATGTTCTCTCTTTTGGGCTCAAATTAAAAATAGTGCCAAGTCATCGAGGCTTTTCACGTTTTATTACACTCTTCACCATGGCTTTTACTGCTATATTCTGGTGATTTGCTTGCTATTGCAGCATGTAAACATATACTAGTCTGCTGCGAAAAACTCGTCGCAATTTTATCGTCGCCTAGACGTGATTTGACCAATAGATAAGACAAGTAACATGCAAGTATCAGATTTCCATTTCGACCTTCCAGATGAACTCATCGCTCGCTACCCTCAACCAGAGCGTACCGCTAGCCGACTGCTGCAAATGGACGGCAATACCGGAGAGCTCATTGATGGCACATTTACTGATGTATTGGGCCAAGTTCAACCCGGTGACTTAGTGGTGTTTAATAATACTCGTGTTATTCCTGCTCGTCTTTTTGGCCGCAAGGAATCGGGCGGTAAATTAGAAGTGCTGGTGGAGCGCATGTTGGATGAGAAAAGCATACTAGCGCACGTTCGTTGCTCTAAATCACCAAAACCAGGTACAACCATTATTGTTGGCGAGAATGATGAATATTCAGCAGAAATGGTTGCACGCCATGATGCTTTATTTGAACTGAAATTTAGTTCTGATAAGACGGTACTAGAAATTCTGGAAGAAATCGGCCATATGCCGCTTCCTCCTTACATCGACCGTCCAGACGAAGATGCAGATAAAGAGCGTTACCAAACGGTATATAATCAAAAGCCAGGTGCGGTTGCGGCACCGACAGCGGGCCTTCACTTTGATGATGTTCTCTTGGAGAAAATCAAAGCGAAAGGTGCAGAGTTTGCTTACGTTACTTTGCACGTTGGGGCGGGTACATTCCAGCCGGTAAAAGTGGAAAATATCAACGATCACCACATGCATGCCGAGTACGTAGAAGTACCACAAGAAGTCGTCGAAGCAATTAAAGCGACGAAAGCGCGTGGCGGACGAATTATTGCTGTTGGTACAACATCTGTGCGCTCACTTGAAAGTGCAGCGCAAGACGCATTGCAAAAAGGGACTG
The DNA here is from genome assembly GCF_033344285.1 of Vibrio sp. 779(2023). Classification (NCBI taxonomy): domain Bacteria; kingdom Pseudomonadati; phylum Pseudomonadota; class Gammaproteobacteria; order Vibrionales; family Vibrionaceae; genus Vibrio; species Vibrio sp. 779(2023). The sequence goes on along the minus strand of NZ_JAWPOM010000004.1, from coordinate 253,028 downwards.
AGCTGGCCCCATTCTTTGGCGATACTGAAATATTTATTTTCCCTGGTTACGAATATCAGCTGGTGGATTGCTTGATCACCAACTTCCACTTGCCTGAATCAACATTGATCATGTTGGTGAGTGCATTTGCTGGATACGAGAACACCATGAATGCTTACAAACATGCGGTGGAAAACAAATACCGTTTCTTCTCGTATGGCGATTCAATGTTCATCAAGAAGAAAACGGCGTAGTTAAAAATAGATTTACGAGTGCTAGCAGTAAGCTAGGAAATAAAGCATCCATTGCTTTGTCTCTCGCAAGGAAAAGCGACCGCTCCTTAAAGTAGGGTAGAGCCCTAAACACTCAGTCAGACTGTTTCTCTGACACCCGGAGGCATCGTGAAATTAAAATTCGATCTTAAGAAGAAAAACGGCAATGCACGTCGTGGTCAACTGACTTTCGAACGCGGCACTGTTCAAACTCCTGCGTTCATGCCAGTAGGTACTTACGGTACCGTTAAAGGTATGACACCAGAAGAAGTAAAAGGTACTGGTGCAGAAATTCTGCTAGGTAATACTTTCCACCTGTGGCTACGTCCTGGTCAAGAAGTGATGAAAATGCACGGTGACCTGCACGATTTTATGAACTGGCACGGTCCTATTCTTACTGATTCAGGCGGCTTTCAAGTATTCAGCCTTGGTAAGATGCGTACGATCACTGAAGAAGGTGTTCACTTTCGTAACCCAGTAAACGGTGACAAGATTTTCATGGACGCAGAAAAGTCGATGGAAATTCAAAAAGACCTGGGCTCTGACATCGTTATGATTTTTGACGAGTGTACGCCTTACCCAGCGACACACGATGAAGCGAAGAAATCGATGGAAATGTCATTACGCTGGGCACAGCGTTCACGTGACCACTTCGAGAAGCTAGAAAACCCGAACAACCTATTTGGTATTGTCCAAGGTGGTGTTTACGAAGATTTACGTGATGTGTCGGTAAAAGGTCTAACGGAAATCGGTTTTGACGGTTACGCGGTTGGTGGTTTGGCAGTAGGTGAGCCTAAAGAAGACATGCACCGTATTCTTGAGCATACTTGTCCTCAACTTCCTGAAGACAAACCTCGCTACTTGATGGGCGTAGGTAAGCCAGAAGACTTGGTTGAAGGTGTTCGTCGTGGTATCGACATGTTTGACTGTGTAATGCCAACGCGTAACGCACGTAATGGTCACTTATTTGTGACTGGTGGTGTGATCAAGATCCGTAATGCGAAACATAAAACGGATACAACACCATTGGATCCGCATTGTGACTGTTACACTTGTCAAAACTACAGCAAGTCGTACCTTCACCATTTAGAGCGTTGTAATGAAATCTTAGGCGCTCGCTTGAATACAATCCATAACCTGCGTTACTACCAACGTCTGATGGAAAGCATTCGTAAAGCAATTGATGAAGATCGCTTCGATGAATTTGTTACTGAGTTCTATGAGCGTCGTGGCCGTGAAGTGCCACCACTAGCAAAAGAGCAGTAATTGAAAAACTAAAAGAATTAAAGCCTTTGGCATGTCGCCAGAGGCTTTTGCTAATAAAGTAGGCTAACGCACGTTATTTTTGAGAGAGCGATCTCTATTAGTTACTCTCAGACTTGAATCTAAAATGCGAAAGCCCAATTTGTTTGATTATCAATAAAATATAATGAGGATGTTTTAATGTTTATTTCTCAGGCTCACGCAGCAGCAGAAGGCGCGCCAGCAGGCGGTGGTTTTGAAATGCTAATCATGCTTGGCATGTTCGCAGTGATCTTTTACTTCATGATTTATCGCCCACAAGCGAAACGCGTAAAAGAACACAAAAACCTAATGGCTTCTATGGGCAAAGGCGACGAAGTTTTAACTAGCGGTGGCCTAGTGGGTAAAATCACTAAGATTGCTGAAGACAATGACTACATTTCAATTGAGCTTAACGCGAACAATGAAGTAGTAATCAAGAAAGACTTCATCACTGCAGTGCTACCAAAAGGTACGCTTAAGTCTCTATAAAACAGCTAAAGGATCCTCGCTGTGCTAAACCGTTATCCATTATGGAAGTACTTGATGGTGCTTTTTGCCATCATCACCGCTGCGTTATACGCACTTCCAAATATCTACGGTGAAGATCCGGCTATTCAAGTTACAGGGGCGCGTGGCGCCTCTGTAGATATGTCAACGCTGGATGCTGTCACTACTGCTCTTAACAAAGAGCAACTTTCTCATAAATCCATTGCTCTCGAAGATGGATCAATTCTTGTTCGTTTTAACGACACTGACACACAAATCAGTGCTCGTGATGTCATCAGCGAAGCGCTAGGCAAAGACACAATTGTTGCACTTAACCTTGCACCTTCTACACCCGATTGGCTAGAAGCGATTGGCGCGTCACCATTGAAGCTAGGTCTTGACCTTCGCGGTGGTGTTCACTTCTTAATGGAAGTGGATATGGATGCAGCGATGGAAAAGCTTGTTGGTCAACAAGAAGAAGCTTTCCGTAGCGAACTTCGTGACGCCAAGATTCGTTACCGTGCAATCCGCCCTTCTGGAAAAGAAGCGGTAGAAGTGTTGTTGCGTAACGAAGAGCAATTAGCAGAAGCGAAAGCAACGCTAGAAAAGAATCACCCGGACATGATTTTTGTCGATTCTGATTCAAATGGCCGTTACGCTCTTACTGCAACCTTTACTGAGCAACGTTTACAAGAGATCCGTAACTATGCTGTTGAGCAAAACATTACGATTTTACGTAATCGTGTCAACGAACTAGGTGTTGCGGAACCATTGGTTCAACGTCAAGGTGCTAGTCGCATTGTAGTTGAACTGCCTGGTGTTCAAGACACTGCTCGTGCAAAAGAAATTCTCGGAGCTACGGCAACGCTTGAATTCCGTGAAGTTGATGATAAAGCTGACCTATCAGCAGCGGCAAATGGTCGTGCGCCAGCAGGTAGTGAAATCAAGATGGACCGTGATGGTCGCCCAGTTGTGCTTAAGAAGCGCGTTATTCTTGGCGGTCAAAGCATCACAGATGCAAGCTCAAGTGTTGATGAATATGGTCGTCCACAAGTTAACATCTCGCTAGACAGCGAAGGTGGTAATAAAATGTCTGCGTTCTCTAAGAAGAACATTGGTAAGCTAATGGCTACCGTGTTTGCAGAATACAAAGACAGTGGCCGTCGTACGCCTGAAGGCAAAGTTATTCTGGATAAGCATGAAGAAGTCATCAACCAAGCAACGATTCAATCGGCTCTTGGTCGTAACTTCCGTATCACAGGTATCGACTCTGCTGCAGAAGCACACAACCTAGCACTTTTACTACGTGCTGGTGCACTGATTGCACCTATCTCTATCGTTGAAGAACGTACCATTGGTCCATCAATGGGCCAGCAAAACATCGATATGGGTATCCAAGCATGTATCTGGGGTATGGTTGCCGTAATGCTATTCACGCTGCTTTACTACCGCGGCTTTGGTTTGATTGCAAACATCGCTCTAATGGCAAACTTGGTGCTTATCATTGGTGTTATGTCGATGATTCCAGGCGCTACCATGACGCTTCCGGGGATAGCCGGTATCGTGTTAACAGTCGGTATGGCGGTTGATGCGAACGTACTGATCTTCGAGCGGATCCGTGAAGAAATTCGTGATGGACGTAGTCCACAACAAGCGATTCACCAAGGTTACGCGAATGCATTCAGCACGATTGCTGATGCGAACATCACAACACTAATTACTGCAATCATTCTATTTGCGGTCGGTACAGGTGCGGTGAAAGGTTTCGCAGTTACTCTATCTATCGGTATCTTAACTTCAATGTTCACCGCCATTATTGGTACACGTTGTATCGTGAACCTGATCTACGGTGGCAAACGCGTTGATAAATTGTCGATCTAAGGCTGGGAATTAATATGTTTCAAATTCTAAAAGCAGAGAAGACGATCGGCTTTATGCGTTGGTCGAAAGTAGCATTCGTTTTTTCAATTATAATGATTGCTGCTTCTATCTTCACTTTGTCAACCAAGTGGCTTAATTGGGGTCTAGATTTCACTGGCGGTACGCTTATCGAGGTCGGTTTTGAACAGCCAGCAAACCTTGAAGAGATTCGTGCAGCACTAGATTCAAAAGGCTTTGGCGATGCGACAGTACAAAACTTCGGTAGTGCTCGTGAAGTCATGGTCCGTCTTCGTCCACGTGATGACGTTTCTGGTGAAACGCTAGGTAACCAAATCATTGGTGCTATCAAAGATGGTACTGGCGAAAGCGTAGAAATGCGTCGTATTGAGTTCGTAGGTCCCAACGTTGGTGATGAGCTAACAGAAGCTGGTGGCCTAGCGATCTTGGTATCGCTGATCTGTATTCTGCTTTATGTATCGATGCGATTTGAATGGCGTCTAGCGGCTGGTGCGGTAATGGCATTGGCTCACGATATAATAATCACGCTAGGTGTCTTCTCGTTTCTACAAATTGAAGTTGACCTGACCATCGTAGCTGCGCTACTGACGGTTGTGGGCTACTCACTCAACGATACCATCGTTGTATTTGACCGGATTCGTGAAAACTTCCGTAAGATGCGTAAGGGTGAACCTTCAGACATTATGGACGCCTCAATCACTCAGACGTTGAGCCGTACATTGATTACATCTGGTACGACGTTGTTCGTGGTAATTGCACTGTTCATGCAGGGTGGTGCTATGATTCACGGCTTTGCAACCGCACTTTTACTCGGTATCACTGTAGGTACTTACTCTTCTATCTACGTAGCATCAGCACTGGCTCTGAAACTGGGTATCCAGAAAGAGCACTTGATGCCACCTCAAGTAGAAAAAGAAGGTGCAGAGTTCGACGAGATGCCATAAGGCAGATTGAGAACCGAAAACAAAAACCGCTGAGCAATCAGCGGTTTTTTTATGCCTGATAGATTTGAAAGTTTCATTTTTTTTTGAGGTACTTCCAGCTTGAATTGTAGTTTTTTGATTGAGTTGAATATCGGAAGTATGTTCAACAATTTCGGGAGGAAATAATGTCAAGGCAAGCTGAAATAAAAGTACAGTTACTGAAGTTTGTAGAGATTTCTTACAAGCACAATAAAGGTGTTACCACCAAGCTAGTTACTGGAGGGAAAAGGTTCAAGTTAGCAGTTGATGAGTCAGGTAAAGTAACTTTATCTGGTGAGCTTGGATTTACTAAGTTTGAAGTTTCAAAAGAAATGGTTGAAGAGCTGGGCATAAAATTAAAAGCCGTTTCTGTTACTTTTAAAACTACTCGTGATGGTGTTTTGACATACAGTGGGAGTGTTTCTCTTTTTGGTGTTGTTTCCTTTGGAGTTACTGGGCAGGTAAATGTCCGTGAGCTTTTAGAGCAGTGCGAGTGGGGGCTTTGTAAGTACAGATTTAAGCCGAGTAAAATTGATCAAGCGCTCCGTGAAGCTGGGGTTTAGTTGGTTATGCTAAATAGAATTCTACCTATTCCGGTTTTACTAAGTGTTTCAACGCCCTGCATCGCAAGTCCACTCCACGATACTTACCTTGATATACGTAATAATTTATACAAGATGCAGTATATAGAGGTGGTAGAAGCTATGGCAGGACCAAATCTATCGATTGAAGAGCTGAACAGTATTAAGTCTCACCCAATAAAATTTGGTCATCAATTTCCATTTTTATCATCTATCCCATCAAGTTTGGTTACAGAGCTGTCTTACTTTGAAGAGTACAGTGAGGATGGAGGAGTTGGATGTCTTTCTGTAAACGGCTTTGGTGATGTATACCAGCCAGTCACGGTTTCACTGCAGTTTTTAATGAAGGAACAAATATGGAAGGTTAAGCACGTAAAAATAGACCACTTATCTGACTACGACCGTTTCTACAAACAGGCTGATTGTTCGAAATAAAAAAGCCCCGCTCAATGAGCGGGGCTTTCTAAAGTCATCAGCGTGACGGGCTATATATGACTTTCAAATCTTACTTAAGGATCGCGCTGTTACCGTTTTCGCGAATGTGCTTAAGGATAGATTTTACGCCACGAGCGCTTGAAGCAACGATGTTACCAGACTTCATGTAGTCAGTGCCGCCAGCAAAGTCAGTTAGGATTGCGCCAGCTTCACGAGCAATAAGCTCACCTGCTGCCATATCCCAAGGTTTTAGGCCTAGCTCGAAGTAACCATCAACACGGCCAGCAGCCACGTAACAAAGGTCAAGAGCAGCAGAGCCGCTACGACGGAAATCAGCACATTCAGTGAATAGCGCACCAACGATCTTGATGTAAGACTCAGCGTGTTGTTTCTGCTTGAATGGGAAGCCTGTTGCTAGAACAGTACCTTGAAGGTCTTTTAGTTGAGCAACACGAATACGTGCACTGTTTAGTTGAGCGCCGGCACCGCGTTGTGCAGTGAATAGCTCGTTTTGCATTGGATCGTAAACACAAGCAACTTCAGTTTTGCCCTTAATACGAACAGCGATAGAAACCGCGAAAGTTGGGTAACCTTTTACAAAGTTAGTGGTGCCATCCAGTGGGTCGATGATCCATTGTACGTCTTTATCTTTACCTTCGATAAGACCTTGTTCTTCAGCAACGATACAGTGCTCAGGGTAAGACTGCTTGATAGTATCGATGATGATGTATTCTGCTTCTTTGTCTACGTTAGTGACAAAGTCATTAGTGCCTTTAAGAGTAGATTCTACTTTATCAGTGTTTTCTAATGATTTAGCAATATGATTGCCTGCCTTTCGCGCAGCGCGAATAGCAATGTTTAGCATTGGATGCATACGAATTTCCCAACGGATGTTAAAGAACAAATGAAAGCGGCGGCGAGTATACCAGAGATAATCAAAAAGGGAAGTGGTTATTTTTTGCTCTAATTGCGGCCGACTGAGTGTACAGAGCATACTGCGGACGAGAACAATAACCAAGAATGAGAAGAGAGGTCTGCTTGCCTCTAGGGTGTCTTAAAAAACTATGATAACATTCTGCGGTTTTAATTTAGGTAGCAAACACAGATGTTGGATCAAGTAAAAATTGTACTCGTAGGTACCTCTCATTCAGGCAATATTGGCTCAGCAGCTCGAGCAATGAAAGTGATGGGTTTAAACCAACTAGTATTAGTCGATCCACAATGTGAAGTGGATGAACAAACTCTTGCTTTAGCTGCGGGTGCTGGTGATATTGCTCAAAATGCAAAGATTGTCGGCACATTAGAAGAAGCGGTTGAAGATTGTGGCCTTGTTGTGGGTTCTAGCGCCCGCTCTCGTACATTAGAATGGCCAATGCTCGAGCCACGTGAATGCGGTGAGAAATTTGCAGTTGAAGGCCGAAAGCATCCGGTTGCGCTCGTGTTTGGCCGAGAAAGAACTGGTTTGACAAACGAAGAGCTACAAAAGTGCCACTACCATGTTTGTATTCCCGCTAATCCTGAGTACAGCTCGCTTAACCTAGCTATGGCTGTACAAACTCTCAGTTACGAAGTGCGAGTTGCACACTTGAACTTAGAGCAAAGCCAGTTTTCCCCAAATGAATCGGAAGAATACCCGCGTCATCGAGAACTCGAAATGTTCTTCGAGCATCTTGAAAAGGTGATGGTTGAGACCCAGTTTATTAACAAAGAGCAACCTGGACAGGTGATGAATAAGTTGCGCCGTTTGTTCTCTCGTGCTCGACCAGAAACCCAAGAACTTAATATTCTACGAGGCGTTTTGACTTCGATAGAAAAGAAGTTCTGAGTAAATAATAACCACTTTAGGTGTAAGGATGAATACCTGAGTAAAATGGTCAAATAAATACTTGACCAAATTACTCAGGTATGGAAAAATCTTAACCATTACAAACCATGTGGATACGGTGTGGTATGAAACTTACATCTAAAGGAAGATATGCGGTGACAGCCATGCTGGATGTGGCACTGCATTCGCAACAAAACCCTGTACCTCTGGCTGATATTTCAGAGCGTCAAGGGATCTCGCTCTCTTACTTAGAGCAGCTATTTTCAAAATTGCGTAAAGCAGGTCTCGTTGCCAGCGTTCGTGGTCCTGGTGGTGGTTACCGACTTGGTGCCGACGCTCACAGTATCGCTATTGGTACCGTGATTGCTGCCGTTGATGAGTCAGTAGATGCAACCAAATGCCAAGGTAAAGGAGATTGCCAAGGTGGAACACGTTGCCTTACTCACACGCTGTGGCGTGACCTAAGCTCTCGCATTAGTGACTTTTTGAATAACATCACTCTCGGTGAGTTGATGACAGACAATGAAGTACTCGAAATTTCTGATCGTCAGGACATTGATCTGGCGGTAACCCATGGGCTATCAAACAAAAATACAACCGCCGCGCCCATCGGTGTAAACGTCCGCTCTTAGCGGTCAGCTTTTTACATTGGAGTAGAGAATGAAACTGCCGATTTATCTTGATTATTCCGCTACATGTCCAGTTGATCCACGTGTTGCTGAAAAAATGGTTCAGTACATGACAATGGATGGCACATTTGGCAACCCAGCGTCACGTTCGCACCGTTACGGCTGGCAGGCAGAAGAAGCGGTCGATACTGCTCGTGAGCAAATTGCTGACCTTCTAAATGCAGATCCTCGCGAAATCGTATTTACATCTGGTGCGACAGAATCAGACAACCTTGCAATTAAAGGTGCAGCGCACTTTTACTCGAAGAAAGGCAAGCACGTCATCACTTGTAAAACAGAGCACAAAGCCGTTCTTGACCCATGCCGTCAACTTGAGCGTGAAGGCTTTGAAGTGACTTACCTTGAGCCAGAATCAAATGGCTTGATCGATCTAGAGAAGCTTAAAGCAGCCATGCGTGATGACACCGTGCTTGTGTCTATTATGCATGTAAACAACGAGATTGGTGTGGTTCAAGACATTACAGCGATCGGCGAACTGTGCCGTGAGCGTAAAATTGTTTTCCACGTGGACGCTGCGCAATCTGCAGGTAAATTACCAATCGACGTTCAAGAGATGAAAGTTGATCTAATTTCACTTTCTGCTCACAAAGTATACGGCCCTAAAGGTATCGGTGCACTTTACGTACGTCGTAAGCCTCGTATTCGTCTTGAAGCGCAAATGCACGGTGGCGGTCATGAGCGTGGTTTCCGCTCTGGTACACTACCTACTCACCAAATCGTAGGTATGGGTGAAGCATTCCGCATTGCAAAAGAAGACATGCAAAAAGATTACGATCATGCTTTAGCGCTTCGTAACCGTCTTTTTGATGGCGTGAAAGACTTAGAAGCAGTGACGGTAAACGGTGACTTTGAGCAGCGTGTACCACACAACCTAAACATCAGTTTCGCATTCGTAGAAGGTGAATCACTACTAATGTCGCTTAAAGATCTAGCGGTATCTTCTGGTAGTGCTTGTACGTCTGCAAGCCTTGAGCCTTCTTACGTTCTTCGTGCCCTAGGCATGGATGACGAATTGGCTCACAGCTCGGTTCGTTTCTCGTTTGGTCGTTTCACGACTGAAGAAGAAATTGATTACGCAATTGAACAAATCCGCGTTGCAGTGACTAAGCTACGCGACATGTCTCCTCTATGGGATATGTACAAAGAAGGGATTGATTTGAGCACTGTTGAATGGGCTCACCATTAATCTCAGGGATTGAAATAGAGGATTCGAGGTAATTTATCATGGCATACAGCGAAAAAGTAATTGATCACTACGAGAACCCACGTAACGTTGGTTCATTCGATAAAGAAGATCCATCAGTAGGTAGCGGCATGGTTGGCGCTCCTGCGTGTGGTGATGTAATGAAGCTTCAAATCAAAGTGACACCTGAAGGTATCATCGAAGATGCGAAGTTCAAAACATACGGTTGTGGTAGTGCAATCGCATCAAGCTCACTAGTAACTGAGTGGGTAAAAGGTAAGTCAGTTGATGAAGCGGCAGCAATTAAAAACTCTGAGATTGCTGAAGAGCTAGAGCTTCCACCAGTGAAAGTTCACTGTTCTATTCTTGCTGAAGATGCAATCAAAGCAGCGGTTGCTGACTACAAGAAAAAACACCAAGAATAATTATTCCGTAATATAATGGGAGCTTTGACGCTCCCATTCCAATCGAAATTTAGACAGACTAAGGTGCAGTATGGCCATCACAATGACAGAATCAGCGGCAAGTCGCGTAAGAGCATTCCTAGATAACCGAGGCAAAGGTATCGGTTTACGTCTTGGAGTGAAGACGACTGGTTGTTCCGGCATGGCATACGTACTTGAGTTTGTTGATGAACTCAATGAAGAAGACGAAGTATTTGAACTCTCTGGAGTGAAAATTATCATCGATCAAAAGAGCTTAGTGTACCTAGATGGTACTGAATTGGATTACGTGAAAGAAGGGTTGAATGAAGGTTTTGAATTCAACAACCCTAACGCGAAAAGTGAATGTGGTTGTGGTGAAAGCTTCAACGTCTAATTGATTGTCCTTCTGGGCAAACGAGTCCGGAAGGCTTTACTAGGACCCGAACTTAATGAATCACTTTGAATTATTTGGGCTACCAAGTCAGTTTAAGCTGGATGGTAGCCTTCTTTCTTCTCAGTTCCGAGAGCTACAAAAACGCTTCCACCCGGATAACTTTGCAACGGGCTCAGAACGTGACCGTTTGATGGCGGTGCAAAAGGCGGCGCAAATCAACGATGCCTATCAAGTTCTGAAAAATCCTATTTCTCGCGCCGAGTATATCCTCGCAGAGCAAGGTGTTGAGATCCGAGGTGAACAGCAAACAATGCAAGATCCGATGTTCTTAATGGAGCAAATGGAACTGCGCGAAGAACTGGAAGAGATTGCTGACAAGTCCGATCCTGAATCGGCGCTTTTTGACTTCGACTCTAAGGTCAGCAAAATGTACAAACAGCATCTGGCAAGCGTCGAGCAAGAGCTTGATGATGGTCTATGGGCTGAAGCCGCAGACCGAGTTCGTAAGCTAAAATTCATTGCCAAACTAAAGAACGAAATTGAGCTAGTCGAAGACAAACTCCTCGGCTAGTAAGCGTGACAAGGACCTATCATGGCACTACTTCAAATCGCAGAACCGGGCCAAAGCTCGGCACCTCATGAGCATAAGTTAGCAGCGGGTATCGACTTAGGTACTACCAACTCTTTGGTTGCTTCTGTACGTAGCGGCGATGCAACTCCACTTGCGGACGAGCAGGGCCGTACTATTTTACCTTCAGTCGTTAATTACGCTGAGGAAACGTTAACGGTCGGCCACGAAGCCAAAGCCAAAGCAGAGTTTGAACCAGAGAACACGATTATCTCTGTAAAACGTTTGATCGGTCGTTCATTAAAGGACATTCAGTCCCGTTACTCTTCACTTCCTTATCGTTTTAAAGAGAGTGAAAACGGCCTGCCAATTCTGCAAACACCTCAAGGTGACAAAAACCCGATTGAAGTATCTGCGGACATCCTAAAAGTATTGGGTAAGCGAGCTGAAGATACGTTAGGTGGTGAGTTAGCTGGTGTCGTTATTACCGTTCCTGCTTACTTTGATGACGCGCAACGTGCAGGTACAAAAGATGCGGCGAAATTAGCTGGTCTTCATGTTCTCCGTCTACTTAACGAACCAACCGCTGCGGCAATTGCTTATGGCCTAGACTCTGGTCAAGAAGGTGTGATTGCGGTTTACGATCTAGGTGGCGGTACTTTTGATATCTCTATCCTACGTTTATCGAAAGGCGTATTTGAAGTATTAGCAACAGGTGGCGACTCTGCATTAGGCGGTGACGACTTCGACCATCTATTTGCCGATTATTTAATGGAGCAAGCGGGTCTAGAAGCGCCGCTTTCTGCAGAAAAGAACCGTACACTGTTGAACATTGCTACTGAAGCTAAGATTGCTTTCTCTGAGCAAGACAGTGTTGACGTTGACGTTTTTGGTTGGAAAGGCACCGTGACTCGCGAGCAGTTCGAAGATCTGATTCGTCCGCTAGTGAAGAAAACCCTGATGTCTTGCCGCCGTGCGCTGAAAGATGCGGATGTAGATGCGGAAGATGTACTTGAAGTAGTCATGGTCGGTGGCTCAACCCGTACATTGCTGGTTCGTGAAATGGTAGGCGAGTTTTTTGGTCGCACACCCCTGACAAGCATTAACCCTGATGAAGTTGTTGCAATCGGCGCGGGTATCCAAGCAGACATTCTCGCGGGTAACAAGCCTGACTCTGAAATGTTGCTTCTTGATGTGATTCCACTGTCGCTCGGTATTGAAACCATGGGTGGTTTGGTCGAGAAGATCATCCCCCGCAACACTACGATTCCCGTTGCGCGTGCGCAAGAATTTACCACATTCAAAGATGGCCAAACGGCGATGAGTGTTCATGTGGTACAAGGTGAACGTGAAATGGTTGATGACTGTCGTTCACTTGCTCGCTTCTCGTTAAAAGGTATTCCTCCGATGGCCGCGGGTGCGGCACATATTCGCGTGACTTACCAAGTTGACGCTGATGGCCTTCTTTCTGTTACGGCAATGGAGAAGAGCACTGGTGTTCAATCAGAGATTCAAGTAAAACCTTCTTACGGCTTAAGTGACAATGAAGTGGCGGATATGTTGCGTGATTCAATGACGCACGCAAAAGAAGACATGCAAGCTCGTGCCTTAGCTGAGCAGCGTGTTGAAGCCGACCGAGTGATAGAAGGTTTGATTGCAGCGATGCAAGCTGATGGTGATGACTTACTATCAGAACAAGAGAAACAAAACTTGATTAAAGCCATCGAAGCCTTGATTGAGCTGCGTAATGGTGATGATGCAGATGCGATAGAGCAAGGCATTAAAGATACCGATAAAGCGAGCCAAGATTTCGCATCACGCCGTATGGATAAATCGATTCGAGCTGCGTTGTCAGGTCAATCAGTAGACGATATATAAGAGATAAGTAGTTATGCCTAAGATTATTGTATTACCACACGACGATTTGTGCCCAGAAGGTGCAGTGTTGGAAGCAAACTCTGGTGACACCGTTCTAGACGTAGCGCTAAAAAACGGTATCGGTATTGAACATGCGTGTGAGAAGTCATGTGCGTGTACTACCTGCCACGTAATCATCCGTGAAGGTTTTGATTCACTAGAAGAAAGTGAAGAACTAGAAGACGACATGCTAGATAAAGCGTGGGGTCTAGAGCCTGAGTCACGCCTAGGGTGTCAGGCGAGAATTGCTGATGAAGACTTGGTGGTAGAAATTCCTAAATACACACTAAACCACGCTTCAGAAGATCACTAAAACTATCTTCCCAATATAGGGAAGAAGCAAAAGGAAGATGAGCAATGAAATGGACAGATTCTCGCGATATCGCGATTGAACTTTGTGACAAGTTTCCAGATGTCGATCCAAAAACAGTGCGTTTTACCGATCTTCATCAATGGATCATGGAGTTAGATGAGTTTGACGATGAGCCAAACCGTTCTAATGAAAAGATTCTAGAAGCCGTTATCATGTGCTGGATGGACGAAGCGGACTAAGTCTGTAAAACACAGCCTAGTTAACAATTCTTACTAAAAAAAGCGGACCTTTAGGTCCGTTTTTTTATCCAATTGACATTTTTGCCCTACATAATGCTAACATCCGTGAGTTATTAAAAAGAAGCAGCGTAGGCAACGCTGCTATAAGACAAGGAGAAACCATGTCTACACAGATGTCTGTATTTTTAAGTCAAGAGTCGGCAGCACCACATTGGGGTGAAAAAGCACTGCTTTCATTCGCTGAAAACGGCGCAACTATTCACTTAGGTGAAGGTCATGATCTCGGCGCAATTCAACGTGCAGCTCGTCAGCTAGATGGCCAAGGAATTCGTTCTATTTTTCTTTCTGGTGATAACTGGGATCTAGAGAGCGTATGGGCTTTCCACCAAGGGTTCCGTAACCCTAAAAAACATGGCTCAGTTGAGTGGGCAGCATTGTCTGATGAAGATCAAGCAGAGCTTCAAGCTCGTATTACTTCGACTGATTTTACCCGCGATATTATCAACAAAACGGCAGAAGAAGTTGCTCCTCGTCAGCTAGCGACAATGGCTGCTGAATTCATCAAATCTGTTGCGCCGAAAGGCACGGTGACAGCACGTATCGTCAAAGACAAAGACTTGTTGGCAGAAGGTTGGGAAGGTATTTACGCAGTAGGCCGTGGTTCTGAGCGTACTTCTGCGATGCTTCAGTTAGACTACAACCCAACTGGTGACGAAAACGCACCTGTATTCGCATGTCTTGTGGGTAAAGGCATCACCTTTGATTCCGGTGGTTACAGCTTGAAGCCTTCTACCTTCATGAGTGCTATGAAAGCAGATATGGGTGGCTCGGGTACTATCACTGGTGGCCTAGGATTAGCTATCTTGCGCGGTTTAAACAAGCGCGTAAAACTGATCTTGTGTTGTGCTGAGAACATGGTTTCTGGCCGTGCCCTTAAGCTTGGCGACATCATCACTTACAAAAACGGCAAAACCGTTGAGATTATGAATACCGACGCGGAAGGTCGCTTGGTGCTTGCAGACGGTCTTATCTACGCCAGTGAGCAAAAGCCTGAGTTAATCATTGACTGCGCGACGCTAACAGGCGCAGCGAAGAATGCGTTAGGTAACGATTACCATGCGCTAATGAGCTTTGATGATGAGCTATCGCATCAAGCGCTTACGGCGGCAAGCCAGGAAAAAGAAGGCTTGTGGCCGCTACCACTTGCTGATTTCCATCGAGAAATGTTGCCATCTAATTTTGCCGATTTATCGAATATCAGCTCTGGTGATTATTCTCCAGGTGCAAGTACTGCAGCTGCGTTCTTGTCTTACTTCGTTGAGGACTACAAAAAAGGCTGGTTACATTTCGACTGTGCGGGTACGTATCGTAAAGCCGCTTCTGATAAATGGGCTGCGGGAGCAACGGGTATGGGTGTCCGTACACTTGCTCGTTTCCTCAATGAGCAAGCTGGAAAATAAGATTGATTGCAGCACTCTCTTGTTTGAGTGCTGCTCTTACCCAGTAAGTCACTTTAAAAGCACAACTATTATTACAAGTACAGAAAGGAAATTTTATGGCTCTAGAAAGAACATTTTCAATCATTAAGCCTGATGCTGTAGAGCGAAACCTAATTGGTGAAATCTACAATCGTATTGAAAAGGCTGGCCTACGTATCATCGCTGCCAAAATGGTTCACCTGACAGAAGATCAGGCAAGCGGCTTTTATGCAGAGCATGAAGGTAAAGAGTTTTTCCCTCCTCTAAAAGAGTTCATGACATCTGGTCCTATTATGGTTCAGGTATTGGAAGGTGAAAATGCGATTGCACGTTACCGCGAGCTAATGGGTAAAACCAACCCAGAGGAAGCGGCATGCGGCACTTTGCGTGCTGATTACGCACTCAGCATGCGTCACAATTCAGTTCATGGTTCCGATAGCCCTGAGTCTGCCGCTCGTGAAATTGAGTTTTTCTTCCCTGAATCAGAAGTTTTCTCTCGCTAACTCGTTCATGCATCACTTTTGCGTGATGATCTAGTTCGTAACAACCTCGGATTTGTCCGAGGTTTTTTATTCCGTGTTCTCCATTTCATCGGCGAGTTCATTCGTAAGTACTCGCGAAGACGTTGGCTAATCTGAGCACCTTACAGGGGGAAAGCTTAGTTACGTGTGTTTCTTCTCACTGCTTTCTCTGCACCACTTCTACGCTTTTGCTGTCGGTTGTCTAATCATTATTCTCACCGTAAAGTCTGATTAAAATTTAATCGTTTTTATTTTAATGCCTTAGCAAACTCAGGGTCTTACACCCCTTGTTGTAGCTGAATAAAGGCTGTACAATTCGCGCCCTTATTCTTGTTTCAGTCATTGAGAGGCAACATGACCACTGAAAAAATCAATCTACTCGACTTTGATCGCAAAGGCATGCGTCAGTTTTTCGCGGAAGAACTTGGCGAGAAAGCGTTTCGTGCCGATCAGGTTATGAAGTGGATCTACCATTTCGGTGTAGATGACTTCGAAAAAATGACAAACATCAACAAGAAGCTGCGCGAAAAGCTTTTACACAAGTGTGAAATTAAAGCACCAACTGTAGCAGAAGCTCAGCATTCTTCAGACGGCACGATCAAGTGGGCAATGAAGGTTGGTGATCAGGATGTAGAAACGGTTTACATTCCAGAAGATGATCGCGCAACGCTTTGTGTATCTTCTCAAGTAGGTTGTGCATTGGAATGTAAGTTCTGCTCAACAGCACAGCAGGGTTTTAACCGTAACTTGAAAGTTTCAGAGATCATCGGCCAGGTGTGGCGTGCTGCACGTGAAATTGGTCTTGAGAAAGAAACAGGCCGTCGCCCAATTACGAACGTGGTGATGATGGGCATGGGTGAGCCGCTTCTTAATATGAAGAACTTGATTCCAGCACTGGAGTTAATGTTGGATGATCTTGGCTTTGGTTTGTCGAAGCGTCGCGTAACCGTATCAACATCAGGTGTGGTTTCTGGTCTTGATCAGATGACGGGCAAAATCGACGTTGCGTTGGCGATCTCTCTTCATGCGCCAAATGATAAGCTGCGTAGTGAAATCATGCCGATTAACGATCGTTGGGATATTCAAGATTTCCTAGCATCCGTTCGTCGTTACATTGCTTCATCGAATGCAAACCGTGGCAAGGTAACAGTCGAGTACGTGTTGCTTGATCATGTGAACGATGACATGGACCATGCACGCGAGCTGGCTGAATTGATGAAAGACACACCATGTAAGATTAACTTGATTCCGTTTAACCCGTACCCAGGTTCACCTTACAAGAAACCAAGTAACTCACGTATTGATCGCTTCCAAAAAACATTGATGCAATACGAGCACACAGTTACGGTTCGTAAAACACGTGGTGATGACATTGATGCCGCATGTGGTCAGTTGGTCGGTGATGTAATTGACCGAACTAAACGTACGGCAATGCTGAAAGCGTCACGCGGTGCCGATACCATTGAAGTGAAAGCTGTATAAACGACCGGAATTCAAAAATAGCCAGAGCCATTCGCTCTGGCTATTTTGTTTATTGTTTAGGACATTTTCGCCAAGATTTGGGACTATCACTCTTCAACCTAAGGTTATTTGGGTATAATTTCGAATTCCTTTGTCAAAGTTTGGACAAAAGCTTGAGCTATCTGTTAGTTTGAGTGTAAAGAGTTTTTGTCTTCGTTGCGCATTCGCTTATCATGATATGTAACACTAACGATGACACCGATAATTCTCAGCACTTTCTCACATACGTTTTGCTGATTTTTGCAAAACGGGTATTCGCACTCAGATCGCTGAGAGTTTCTTAAAATTATTATTTTTGGTTAACGCGTTTAGGCTAGCTATCTTTTAAAGAGGCTTAAGAACAATAACGAAAATACATGACCACGTTAGCCACTAAAACAGATTAAATACCGCCATTATGACAGAACACGAAAATACGAATGAAGTGCCACTCTCTATTGAAGCTGGCACATTACTGAAAAACAAACGTGAATCCTTGGGAATGAGCCAAAAGCAAGTTGCCGATCGCCTGAGGCTTCGCATTTCTGTGATTGAAGATATTGAAAATAACCGATTTGAATCTCAACAAGTCGCGACATTTACGCGTGGTTACTTACGCTCTTACGCTAAATTCGTAGGTCTTGATGAGAAGGTGGTTTTGACGGCGTTAGAGCAGACTGCCGATGCTCAGCCTCAAGAGCAAGAAATTGAAATGCAAAGCTTCTCTCGTAAAACAAAAGACGAGAAGCACAATAGCCGTATTATGCTCCTTACTTGGGTTATCGGGCTAGTCATTATTGGCATTTCAGCTGCATGGTGGTGGCAAAACCAACAAGAGAATAGCCTAACTAAGGAAGTAACGGATTCAAGTGTTGAAGCGCCGCAGCCCACTGCTCAAGAATTAGCTGATATCGATTTGATGACGGCTGAAGAGTTAATCGCAAGCACTCCTGAAGAAGTTGCTTCAACTAATGAAGGTGTTGCTGAATTGACTGAAGCACCCGTTGAGCAAGGGGCGGATCCTTTGCTGACTGAAACTGAAAATACAACAAGCGTAGATTCTGAAGAACCTGTTGCCGTGATTGAAGCGGCGGAAGAGGAACAGCCTGCGCCAGTAGTACCTGAAGGCATGACACTTCTTACTATGAAGTTTAAAGCGGACTGTTGGATTCAAGTAAAAGACACCAATGGTAAAACGCTGGTAAGTGGTACTCATAAGCCAGGACAAGATGTAGAACTTACCGGAAAAGCGCCATTTAAAGTGATATTAGGCGCACCGGAAGGGGTTACAATGACATTTGCAAGTGAACCTGTCGACCTTTCTGGGTATACTTCAGGCAAAGTAGCTAGATTCACTCTACCGTTATAAAAAATTATGCAACACGAATCTCCAATTATTCGTCGTAAATCGACGCGTATTTATGTGGGTGATGTGCCAATTGGTGATGGTGCGCCAATTGCAGTACAGTCAATGACTAACACTCGCACGACTGACGTAGAAGCGACAGTCGCTCAAATCCGAGCACTAGAAAAAGTCGGCGCAGATATCGTTCGAGTTTCTGTACCTACGATGGACGCAGCAGAAGCTTTCAAACTGATTAAACAGCAAGTTTCTGTACCATTAGTGGCTGATATTCATTTCGACTATCGTATCGCGCTGAAAGTTGCGGAGTACGGAGTTGACTGTTTACGTATCAACCCAGGTAACATCGGCAATGAAGAGCGCATTCGCGCTGTTGTTGATTGCGCTCGCGATAAAAACATCCCGATCCGTATTGGTGTCAATGGTGGATCTTTGGAAAAAGATCTACAGATGAAATACGGTGAGCCTACGCCAGAAGCCTTGGTTGAGTCGGCGATGCGTCACGTAGATCATCTCGATCGTCTTAACTTTGACCAATTTAAAGTTAGCGTGAAAGCTTCAGACGTTTTTCTTGCGGTGGATTCATATCGTCTGCTGGCGAAGAAAATCGATCAGCCTCTTCATTTAGGTATCACAGAGGCGGGTGGTGCTCGAGCTGGCGCTGTTAAGTCATCTGTTGGCTTAGGTATGCTGTTATCTGAAGGGATAGGCGATACGCTGCGTATCTCTTTGGCTGCCGATCCAGTTGAAGAAATCAAAGTTGGTTTCGACATCCTTAAATCTCTGCGCATTCGCTCTCGAGGCATCAACTTTATTGCGTGCCCAAGCTGCTCACGCCAAGAATTCGATGTGATTGGTACGGTGAATGCACTGGAGCAACGTTTAGAAGACATCATCACTCCAATGGATGTGTCTATCATCGGTTGTGTGGTAAACGGCCCTGGTGAAGCAGAAGTTTCTCACTTAGGTCTAGCAGGTAGTAACAAGAAGAGCGCATTCTACGAAGATGGTAAACGCCAGAAAGAGCGCTTTGATAACGATGACCTTGTGAATAAGCTAGAAGCTAAGATCCGTGCGAAAGCAGCTATGATGAATGGCGAAAACCGCATCGAAGTTAAAGTACAAGATTAATCTCAACGAGAATTACGGTAAGTATTGTGGCAAAAACAATTCAAGCAATTCGAGGCATGAACGATTGCCTCCCAACTCAGTCGCCACTGTGGCAAAAATTAGAAAACACAGTGAAAAATGTAATTAGCGCATACGGTTATAACGAAGTGCGCATGCCAATCGTTGAAGAAACAAACCTATTCAGCCGCGCTGTTGGTGAAGAAACAGACGTCGTTTCAAAAGAAATGTACACTTTTGATGACCGTAACGGCGACAGCCTAACACTTCGCCCAGAAGGTACGGCGGGTTGTGTACGTTCATGTATCCAAAACAGCCTGATCAACCGTGATGAACAGCGTCTGTGGTACATGGGGCCTATGTTCCGCCATGAACGTCCGCAGAAAGGTCGTTACCGTCAATTCCACCAGTGTGGTGTTGAGGTGTTTGGTCTAAATGGTCCAGATGTTGATGCAGAGCTTATCATGATGACGGCGCGTCTATGGCGTGAGCTAGGTATCAATGAACATGTTCGTCTTGAGCTGAACTCTATCGGTTCTCAAGAAGACCGCGCAGACTACCGTACTGCACTGGTTGCATTCCTTGAGCAACATATTGATGTGCTAGATGAAGATTGTAAGCGTCGCATGCACACGAACCCACTGCGTGTTCTGGATACGAAGAACCCAGACGTTCAAGCTATTTTAGGTGATGCGCCTCGCCTTTCAGATTACTTGGGTGAAGAATCTAAAGCACACTTCGCAGGTCTATGTGAACTTTTAGACGCCGCAGGTATCAAATACACAGTTAACGAACGTCTAGTTCGTGGTCTGGATTACTACAATCGCACGGTATTTGAGTGGATCACCGAGAGCCTAGGTGCTCAAGGCACTGTATGTGGTGGTGGTCGTTACGATGGCCTTGTAGAGCAATTAGGTGGTAAACCAACACCAGCGGTTGGCTTTGCAATGGGCCTAGAGCGTCTAGTACTGATGCTAGAAACGTTGGAACTGACAGACGTTCGTCGCAGTGTTGACGTGTACGTAGTCACAGCGGGTGAAGGCACCATGATGGCAGGAATGAAGCTAGCAGAACAGCTTCGCGAGTCTGTTCCAGGCGTTCGTGTGATGAATCACTTCGGTGGCGGTAACTTCAAGAAACAGTTTAAACGCGCAGACAAAGTTGGTGCTGTTGTAGCATTAGTTCTGGGTGAAAACGAAGTTGCGGATAATACCGTAGTACTGAAAGACTTGGCTGGTGGTGAGCAAGAGACTTACAACCAAGCAGAAGTTGCAGAAAAGATCGCAGCACTGATTTAAGTCTTTTAGTAATCTAACAAAATTACATCCTAGTTCGTAAGCTAAGGCTCCCAAATGTGGAGCCTTTAAACGAAATAGGAACAATGGCAGCTAAGCTGCCATTTACATGTTTTAAGAGGACAGGAAGTGGAACTTTACGATACTGAAGAACAACAAGTTGAAGCCATTAAAGACTGGTGGAAGGAAAACGGCAAAGCCGTCATCATCGGTGCGGTTGTTGGTTTAGGTGGTCTATTCGGCTGGCGTTACTACCAGGATTCTGTGATTCAGGCGAGTGAAGCAGCTTCTCAAAGCTACACGACAGCAATGAATGCTTTGCAAGACAAAGGCACTGATGCTCAAGCTGACGTGAAAGCTTTCATTGAGTCAAATGAAGTAAAAGAATATTCAGTATTGGCTGCGCTACAACTTGCTAAAGCACAAGTTGAAGCTCAAGACCTTTCTGCTGCATTGGAGCAACTGAAGTGGGCGCAAAGCAACACTCAAGATGCTGCGTTGTTACCATTGATTAGTTACCGCATTGCGCGTATTGAGACGGAAATGGGTAACTTCGACGCTGCAACGGCAGAGCTAAGTAACGTCACTGATACAGCATGGACAGGTCGTATTGCTGAACTTCGTGGCGATATTGCGATTCGCCAAGGTGACAAAGATGCTGCGTACGCTGCGTATACTGAAGCTCAGCAAGCGGCAGATGCAAGCCCGACACTACAAATGAAATTGGACGATCTGGCGAAATAAGGACCGCATTGGATGAAAAGAGTCTTTAAGAAAGCCTTGCTAGGGGCGTTAACAATGGGAGTACTTGCCGGTTGTGCAGGTGAGAAAGACACCATTGTAATGGCGCCACTACCTCAGGTAGACAGTCAGTTTACAACCAGTAGTGAGTGGAGCACATCGGTTGGCGATGGTGTTGGTCATTACTTTTCAAAACTATCCCCTGTATTTGCGAATGATACATTGTTCGTGGCAAGTCGTGATGGCTTAGTAAAAGCGCTGGATCCTGAGAATGGTAAACAACGTTGGCAAACGGACCTAGAAGAAGATGTCATTGCTCGTCTCTCTGGTGGTATCACAGCGGCATACGGAAACCTCTACATTGGCTCTGAGAATGGTGAAGTCATCTCTCTTGACCAAGAAACAGGTGAAATTGTTTGGCGTGTAAAAGTTGGTGGTGAGGTACTGGCGAAGCCAGTTGCAGATTCAGGCCTTATTATCATCAATACTAGCCGAGGCATGTTGATTGCCCTTAATGAGAGTACAGGTGAGCAACGCTGGGCATTGAGTACAGAAGTGCCGAACTTAACTTTACGTGGCGACAGTACTCCGACTGCAATTGGCGGCGGTGTATTTTGGGGAACGGCAAATGGCCGACTCGCAGCTGCTATCGTTGAGCGTGGTCAGTTGATTTGGCAACAGCCTGTTGGTACTCCAAAAGGCGCGACAGAAATTGATCGTTTGGTTGACGTTGATTCATCGCCAATTGTGCTAGGCGGTACTCTTTTCACCATTGGATACAATGGTCAACTTATCGCCATTGACTTGCGTTCAGCGAACCCGATTTGGAAGCGTAATTACTCATCTGCGACAGACATTTCTACAGATGGTAGTCGCATCTTTGTGATAACGGAAAAAGATCATGTTGTTGCCGTTGATTCACGAAGCGGGACTGAGTTGTGGGAAAACAGCTTGCTTGAGCACCGACAACTTACAGCGCCAGTTATTGTTGGCAATTATCTCGTTGTCGGTGACACGCTTGGTTACCTTCACTGGATGGATCGTTCAACGGGCGAATTTGTTGCGCAGCAGTTTGTCGATGATAGTGGCTTGGCAGTTGGCCCGACGTTATTGTCGGATGGTTATGTGATTACAACTCGCAACGGCGATGTAAAGAAACTAACCATTAACGAATAATATCGTGATATAATTCACATTCGGCTCCTGGCTGGTGACAGCTAGGAGCCGTTTTGTTGTTTGAATTTATTAACCCTGACGTGGTTATAGGTAAAAAGCTGGTTTGATTTGGCATCGAGCAAGTCGTTACCTATAACTACAGAAGAAAGATTATTGTAGAGGTTGTTATGGTACCTGTTGTAGCTCTAGTAGGGCGTCCGAACGTAGGTAAATCTACACTATTTAACCGATTGACTCGCACTCGTGACGCGTTGGTTGCGGACTTTCCAGGCCTAACGCGAGACCGTAAATATGGCCAGGCGAGACTTGGTGAAGAGCACGAATTCATTGTGATTGATACTGGTGGTATCGATGGCACAGAAGAAGGCGTGGAAACAAAGATGGCAGAACAGTCATTAGCCGCGATTGATGAGGCTGATGTTGTATTGTTCCTTGTTGACGGTCGTGCTGGTCTGACACCTTCAGATGAAGCAATTGCTGCGCATCTGCGTAAAATTGAAAAGCCAGCGATGCTGGTAGTAAACAAAATCGATGGTATTGATGCCGATGCGGCGTGTGCTGATTTTTGGCAGCTCGGCGTGGATGATATGTACCAGATTGCGGCTGCTCATGGCCGTGGTGTGACCGCTTTGCTTGAGCGTGCTTTATCTCCATTCTTTGATGATCTACTAACAAGTGAATCTGAAGAAGGTGAGATTGAAGACCTGACTGGATTTGAAGACGAAGAGCCTCTTGTTGAAGATTACACTGAAGAAGACGCAGAAGCTGAATTCAAACGCCTTCAAGAGCAGCCGATTAAGTTGGCGATCATCGGTCGTCCTAACGTAGGCAAATCGACACTGACTAACCGTATTCTGGGTGAAGAACGTGTGGTTGTATACGATATGCCTGGTACAACGCGCGATTCTATCTACATCCCGATGGAGCGTGATGGACGCGAATACGTACTAATTGACACCGCAGGTGTTCGTCGTCGTGGTCGTATCAATGAAACGGTTGAAAAGTTCTCTGTTGTTAAGACGCTGAAAGCGGTAGAAGATGCAAACGTCGTTCTACTGGTGATTGATGCTCGTGAAAATATTTCAGACCAAGACCTAAGCTTGCTTGGTTTTGCACTGAATGCTGGCCGCTCAATTGTCATCGCCGTTAACAAGTGGGATGGTCTAGACAATGACGTGAAAGAAAGCGTGAAGAAAGAACTGGACCGCCGTCTAGGATTCGTCGACTTCGCGCGTATCCACTTTATCTCTGCGCTGCACGGTACTGGCGTTGGTCACTTATTTGAATCTATTCAAGAAGCATATAACTCGGCGACAACGCGTGTGGGTACGTCAGTACTGACGCGTATCATGAAGATGGCAGTGGATGATCACCAGCCGCCAATGGTTCGTGGTCGTCGTATCAAACTCAAATACGCACACGCAGGTGGTTACAACCCACCGATCGTTGTTATCCACGGTAACATGGTTCGTGAATTACCAGATTCGTATAAACGTTATCTGATGAACTACTTCCGTAAGTCTCTGGAAATTATGGGAACACCGATTCGCATTAACTTCCACAACAGTGATAACCCATACGAGAACCGTACGAATAAGCTTACGCTATCACAAGAGCGTAAACGTAAGCGTATGATGTCGATGGTGAAAAACCGCAATAAATAATGAAATTCGAATACCCAAGTTTCTACTTGGGTATTTTTTTATCAAAAGTAATCGTAAAAATGACTATCACAGCAACAAAGACTCGTTTTTGTCATCAAACATGGCAATTAGAAGCACAAATACAGCTCGTTCAATCTACGGAAGAAGTGACTTACGTTATTACAGATGTCACGCCGTTCCATCCCGTTAGTCACATATGGCCGGATCACCCTGCAGACAAAGGAACGTTGAAGGTGAATGGGGCTGAGCATGACGTAGTAGATTGCCAAGTTGGAGCAGTGGAGCAGGAGAGTGGTGCTTTGTATGTGGGTAGTGACATCCCTGTAAAGCGTGATGCTGAAGGTTGGGTGTTTGTCGTCGTGCATGTTTTATCACGTACGGAATCATTTGCAATTAATGACTTGGTAACATTAGCGGTAGATAAAGACTATCAAAATGCTTTGAGTCGAGGCCACACAGCAGGACACTTAGCGTATTTGGCGTTGAATAAAGTACTAGCGGAAGACTATTGGCGAAAAGACGCAGACCGCAAAGACCCACATGGTTATTATGACTTTAATAGCTATGCGCAAGTCACGAGTTATGTCACTCCAGACAAGTGCCTCGATACGTACCGTTTAGGCAAAACACTCCGTAAAAGAGGATTAAACAGTGCAGATATGCTGAATGACCTCCAGGCGATTGCAGAAAAAGTGAATGGCCAACTGGTTGAATGGCTTCAAAGAGATGCGATGATCACCATGGAATGCCACGGCGATAGATTAACGGATTCTCGCTATTGGAAGTGCGATTTAGGGGAAGGTCAATTAGCGGTAATCCCTTGTGGTGGAACGCATGCGAGCCATTTAAATGAGTTTGCTTTTATCCAAGTTAAACTCGTTGAGCTCGACGCTCAAACTATCGAAATGCACACCAATGTAAACACTGCTTTTTGAATAAGATCTTTTTATTAAATTCTGATTTTTCGTTTAATTAAATCTCTCTAAGGTTTTTTATTCTGTCTTAAATTGGAATGCAGAATATGTAACTTATGCTTTCGGTGTGTGGTTATATAAATATTCTTTTAAGGGGTGATCGCTGATCAAGGAGTAAATATCAGACGATCAGTATAAGATCCTACGTATCAAGTATGGTTAACGCCTCGTGAAACTTGTTGGGGCGGTGATGAAGATCAACATACTTGTTCGTTATTTTGAGTAGCATGCGTTACTCGAAATTGCTTAGTTTAGAGAGAGGAACGGGATATGCAGCAGAACATTTGCCCGACTTGCAATGTCGAACTGGAATGGACAGGACAATACCATTGTGCACAGTGTGAATCGGATTTTAAAAAAGTAGGTTTTTGCCCTGATTGTGAGGCGGAGCTGGAGAAGCTGCAAGCATGCGGTGCTGCGAGTTACTTTTGCAATGTGTGTAATGAACTCAAGTCAAAATCACGTGTCCGATTTGAGTTCCAGAAAATCAGTTAACCAGAGTTTGTATTCAGTTAACGGTAGAGCGAACGTCGCCTTCGGCTAATCGAGTAATCAATACATCTCCCGATTTTACATCTGAAGATTGCGTAATTACTTTTCCTTGCTCAGTTTGAGTAATTGAGTAACCTCGTTTCAATGTCGCTAGTGGGCTGACGGTGTCTAACTTCTCTGCAGCAATCGCGAGTTGATGGCGCATAGTCAGTAACTTGCGATCCATTGCATCCATGAGCTTTTGCTCAACACGTTCTAGCTTCGACTTCTGCTCGGCAAGGCGTGTTACAGGAGAATTTAATTGCAGCCGATAATGTTGACGCTCGATTCGCTGTTGACGCAAGGCAATAAAACGACTCATCGCTCGCTGTAAGCGCATGTCCAACTCATCTAACTGTTGCGTCTGACGTTGCAAGCGATAGCTTGGGTGCTGTCTCTCTAGACGGTGCACTAATTGAGCAGATTGCTGCTTTTGTTGTGCTAGGTAGTAACGCATCGCGCTCGCTAACTTATGCTGGCGGGTAACTAAAGCTTGATCTTTGTGGCTGTTATCACGGCTTACTAGCTCAGCGGCTGCTGATGGAGTAGGCGCGCGTACGTCGGCGACAAAATCAGCTATTGTCACGTCAACTTCATGTCCAACGGCGCTAATAATAGGAATTTGGCTTGCTGCAATCGTGCGAGCTAATATCTCGTTGTTAAAGCACCATAAGTCTTCTAATGAACCACCACCTCGGCCCACAATTAGCACATCACATTCATCACGGCTGTTAGCGCGACCAATGGCTTGTGCAATTTGAATGGCTGCGTCCTCACCTTGTACCACTGTCGGATAAATCACAACAGGTAGGGAAGGATCACGACGTTTCAATACGTCTAAGATATCGTAAAGCGCGGCACCAGTTTTCGATGTGATGACGCCAACACGTTTAGGGTGCTCAGGCAAAGATTGCTTATTGATTTGCGCGAACAACCCTTCTGCTGCAAGCTTCATTTTCAGCTCTTCAAACTCTTGTTGAAGACGGCCATCACCTTCCGGTTGCATGCTTTCGATGATCAATTGGTAGTCACCGCGAGGCTCATAAAGAGAAAGACGAGCTTTTACTAGGACTTGATTACCGTTAGC
Source organism: Vibrio sp. 779(2023) (assembly GCF_033344285.1). Lineage (NCBI taxonomy): Bacteria > Pseudomonadati > Pseudomonadota > Gammaproteobacteria > Vibrionales > Vibrionaceae > Vibrio > Vibrio sp. 779(2023). Next base: position 226,119 of record NZ_JAWPOM010000004.1, on the reverse strand, counting down.
GGGCTTGAAAGTAACGCTGCGATTGTTACCACGAAACATGGCACATTTAACTTGAGCGCGAGAGTCTTTAAGAGTGAGGTACCAGTGACCAGAGACAGGAGCTGAAAAGTTGGATATCTCTCCGACGAGCCAAACGATCCCCATTTCGTTTTCAAGGAGTAAGCGAACTTCTGCGTTGAGACGAGAAACAGTAAAGATGTTTTGATTGGTCTTGGAGAGCACAGCTAATCTCTTAGACGTGAGTATGGAAATTAGCGGCAATATAATACATAGCAAGGGGGTAATTGCAAGAAAAAAATTAAAAAATTTGTGGTCAAGCGATTGCGTTAACCGTATAATCCCTCCGCAATATCTAATCCAAATGTAGCCAACAACCTAAAACTGGTTACCCTCATTATGCGAAACGATGAGATTGGATTGTCTTTTTACTCCTCTAATTGTGAGATATTGCAAATGCTAAGAATTGCCAAAGAAGCGCTGACATTCGATGACGTACTACTTGTGCCAGCACACTCCACCGTTCTCCCAAACACAGCTGATCTTCGCACTCAGCTAACTAAGAACATCACCCTAAACATCCCAATGATTTCAGCGTCTATGGACACTGTTACTGAAGCTCGTCTAGCAATTGCGCTAGCGCAAGAGGGTGGCATTGGCTTTATCCACAAGAACATGTCTATTGAGCAGCAGGCAGCCGAAGTTCGTAAAGTTAAGAAGTTCGAAGCTGGTATGGTAACTGACGCGGTTACTGTAAACCCTGACGCGACCATCGCTGATGTTGTTGCACTCACTGAAAAGCATGGTTTTGCAGGTTTCCCTGTTGTCACTGAGAGCAATGAGCTTGTTGGTATTATCACTGGTCGTGACGTTCGTTTTGTGACGGACCTTTCTAAGAAAGTATCTTCAGTAATGACGCCAAAAGAGAAGTTGGCAGCAGTTAAAGAAGGTGCAACACGAGAAGAAGTGCAAGAGAAAATGCACGAAGCTCGTGTAGAGAAAGTATTGGTTGTGAATGATGAGTTCCAACTAACCGGTATGATTACTGCGAAAGACTTCCACAAAGCAGAACGTAAACCAAACGCATGTAAAGATGAGCGTGGTCGCCTACGTGTTGGCGCAGCAGTTGGTGCTGGTGCGGGTAACGAAGAGCGTGTTGCTGCTCTAGTTGAAGCAGGCGTTGACATTCTACTTATCGACTCTTCACACGGACATTCTGAAGGTGTACTAAACCGCATCCGCGAAACTCGCGCTGCTTACCCAGATCTAGACATCATCGGTGGTAACGTAGCAACAGGTGCTGGTGCTAAAGCACTAATCGAAGCTGGCGTAAGCGCAGTGAAAGTTGGTATCGGCCCTGGTTCTATCTGTACAACTCGTATTGTAACGGGTGTGGGAGTTCCACAAATCACTGCAATCGCAGATGCGGCAGAAGTGGCTAATGATTATGGTATTCCGGTTATTGCTGACGGTGGTATCCGTTTCTCAGGTGATATCTGTAAAGCAATCGTAGCTGGCGCATCATGTGTGATGGTTGGTTCTATGTTTGCTGGTACTGAAGAAGCGCCGGGTGAAGTGATTCTATACAATGGCCGTTCTTACAAGTCTTACCGCGGCATGGGTTCTCTTGGTGCTATGTCTCAAGGTTCTTCTGACCGTTACTTCCAGTCTGACAACGCAGCGGACAAGCTAGTACCAGAAGGTATCGAAGGTCGTATCGCATACAAAGGCCGTCTAAAAGAGATCGTACACCAACAAATGGGTGGTCTACGTTCAAGCATGGGTCTAACTGGTTCTGCAACTATCGAAGATATGCGTACGAAAGCTGAATTTGTACGTATCTCTGGTGCTGGTATGCAAGAGTCTCATGTACACGATGTTCAAATTACTAAGGAAGCACCGAACTACCGTCTAGGGAACTAATTACCCAACGGAAACGTTTGCTTTTTCCTTGAAGCATTAAGAAGAGGCGAGTACACTCGCCTCGGTTTTAATCACTTAGCCTTAAAAAGACTGCTCAAAATGACTAAAAATATCCATGACCAACGTATTCTGATCTTGGACTTCGGTTCTCAGTACACTCAATTAGTAGCACGCCGCGTACGTGAAATCGGCGTTTACTGTGAACTATGGAGCTGGGATGTAGAAGAAGCGGATATTCGCGAATTCAACCCAGATGGCATTATCCTATCTGGCGGTCCAGAAAGCGTAACGGAAGAGAACTCTCCACGCGCGCCTCAATATGTGTTTGATTCTGGTGTTCCTTTGCTTGGCGTATGTTACGGCATGCAAACCATGGCGGAACAGCTAGGAGGCAAAGTAGCGGGCTCTAACGAACGTGAGTTTGGCTACGCTCAGGTTAAAGTTTCTGGTGAATGTGCTCTATTTAAAGACCTTGAAGCAACTCAAGACGTTTGGATGAGCCATGGCGACAAAGTAGTAGAGATCCCAGCCGATTTCGTAAAAGTTGGTGAGACAGACACTTGTCCTTACGCTGCGATGGCGAACGAAGAGAAGAAATACTACGGTGTTCAGTTCCACCCTGAAGTGACACACACAAAAGGTGGCCTACAAATGCTTGAGAACTTTGTTCTTGGCGTATGTGGCTGTGAGCGTCTATGGACTTCGGAATCTATCATCGAAGACGCGGTTGCTCGCATTAAAGAGCAAGTGGGTGACGACGAAGTTATCCTAGGTCTATCTGGTGGTGTTGATTCATCGGTAGTCGCGATGCTGGTTCACCGTGCAATCGGCGACAAGCTAACGTGTGTATTTGTTGATAACGGTTTACTTCGTCTAAACGAAGGTCAACAAGTAATGGATATGTTCGGCGACCAATTTGGTTTGAACATCATCAAAGTTGACGCTGAAGAACGCTTCCTAAAAGCACTTGAAGGCAAGTCTGACCCAGAAGAGAAGCGTAAGACTATCGGTCACGTATTCGTAGATGTATTCGATGAAGAGTCTAAGAAGCTGAAAAACGCGAAATGGCTAGCTCAAGGTACGATTTACCCTGATGTAATCGAGTCAGCTGCATCTAAGACTGGTAAAGCGCACGTGATCAAATCGCACCACAACGTAGGCGGTCTTCCAGATGACATGGAAATGGGTCTTGTTGAGCCACTACGTGAGCTGTTCAAAGATGAAGTACGTAAGATTGGTCTAGAGCTAGGCCTGCCTTATAACATGCTTTACCGCCACCCATTCCCAGGTCCAGGTCTAGGTGTTCGTGTTCTTGGTGAAATCAAGAAAGAATACTGTGACTTGCTACGCCGTGCTGATGCTATCTTTATTGAAGAACTGCACGCAGCTGATCTATACAACAAAGTATCTCAAGCGTTCACGGTATTCCTACCAGTACGTTCTGTTGGTGTAATGGGCGATGGCCGTAAGTACGATTGGGTTGTGTCTCTACGTGCGGTAGAAACTATCGACTTCATGACTGCTCATTGGGCACACCTACCATACGACTTCCTAGGTAAGGTATCTAACCGTATTATCAACGAAGTTGATGGCATTTCTCGTGTTGTTTACGACATTTCAGGTAAGCCACCAGCGACTATCGAGTGGGAATAATGCTCCTTTAAGAAAGGTCTGGCATTAACAGGCACCAAATCATACTTAAGTCCGCGTAATTGCGGACTTTTTTTGCTTTTGGCTTAGTCATTTTTGGCAATGTCTGGCAACGCCAAGCACGGTTTGACCGTGGTATTTTGATGGGTATGATTCATCGGTAATGCCATGGATTACGCCCGATACCATGCTGAGTGTTTTTGATGGGACATGGTATTAAATTTACATATCTATCTGTTTTATAAATATTAATCTCTATTTTTTTAGAGGTTTTTCAGCATGGTATCAAACAAGAATAAAAGGTCGAAACATGCTGACTGATACCAAGCTACGCAATCTCAAACCCAAAGATAAACTTTACAAAGTCAATGACCGTGATGGCCTCTATGTTGCTGTCACTACCGCAGGCTCTATCTCTTTTCGCTACAACTACTCGATCAATGGCAGACAAGAAACTATTACCTTTGGTCGTTACGGAGTAGGAGGCATCACGTTAGCTGAAGCGCGTGAGCGTCTCAATGAAGCGAAGCGAATGGTTACTGATGGAAAGTCACCGGCCAAAGAGAAAGCACGTGCTAAGGCGAGAACGAAAGATGCTGAAACCTTTGGTGCCTGGGCTCAGAAATGGCTGCGTGGCTATCAGATGGCCGAATCTACCCGGGATATGCGTCGCTCAGTCTATGCACGAGAGTTAGAGGGCAAATTTGGCAATCAGAAGCTGACCGAAATCACCCATGAAGATCTGCGAGCACTGACTGATGCGATAGTAGAGCGTGGCGCGCCCGCAACGGCTGTACACACGCGTGATATTGTACTCCAGGTGTATCGGTGGGCAATTGAGAGAGGGCAGAAAGTTGAGAACCCGGCAGATTTGGTGAGGCCTGCAAGTATCGCTCGGTTTGAGCCAAGAGACCGAACATTAACACCTGCTGAGATCGGTTTGATGTACCGCTATATGGAAAAGGTAGGAACCACGCCTTCGATTCGTGCTGCGGTAAAGTTGCTTTTGCTGACTATGGTACGTAAAAGCGAGTTAACCAATGCAACTTGGAGTGAAATTAACTTTAGCGAAGCGTTGTGGACAATCCCTAAAGAAAGGATGAAACGACGTAACCCGCATCTGGTGTTTTTGTCACGCCAGGTGATGGATATTTTGATCGCCTTGAAGACATTTGCCGGTGGATCTGATTACATTCTTCCTTCCCGTTATGACTCAGATGCCCCAATGAGTAGTGCAACGATGAATCGAGTATTGGCATTGACGTATAAAGCTGCTCAGAAAGATGGTCAGTCCTTAAGTAAGTTTGGACCGCATGACCTACGTAGAACAGCGAGTACACTGCTGCATGAAGCTGGATACAACACGGATTGGATAGAAAAATGCCTGGCGCACGAACAGAAAGGGGTGAGGGCAGTTTACAACAAAGCTGAATATCGAGAGCAACGTGCATCAATGCTACAGGACTGGGCAGATATGATTGATGAGTGGACAATGAAAACATATTTATCTCATTGATTTGTATGTCACTTACTCTTTGCTAAGATGAGTTACTTTGCCGTATAAATTCAAGGTGAAAACTGTTATATTGAGTACTAAGTTTTTATAACTTAACCATTGTTTAAACGCATATGTTCTTAAAACAGACTTCGGCTAGAAAAATAAATGAATAGAACAGCATATTATAACTATATTGATGAAAAAATTCATACCTTAGCTTACAGAATCGAAACCAACGGTAAGCTAAATATGTTGCATTTGCATATGCACTCAGAAAGCTTCTACTTACATCTTTTGAATTTATTATACGGTTATGAACTTGAAAACCTCAATAAGGTTTTACAGAATGTTGAAGCTATTGACTTAATTGATCATAAAAACAAAATAATTATCCAAGTGTCTTCTACTTGCACAAAAAACAAAGTCGAGTCTGCTTTAGAAAAAGAAATAATAAAAAATTACTTAAGTTATAAATTTAAGTTTATTTCAATATCAAAAGATGCGTCAAATTTAAGGAAGAGTAAATTTAAAAATCCACATGGAATTTCTTTTTCACCATCACGAGATATTATTGATATAACATCAATATTGAATGAGATTTTACAAAAAGATATAGCTGGACAAATGTCTGTTTATAGTTTCATTAAAGGTGAGTTAGGCAATGGTGTTGATGTTGCGAAGTTAGACTCTAATCTTGCTATTATTATAAATATTCTAGCAAAAGAAAATTGGCATGGTAATGTGGGTGAGTCTACTGTCAAACAGTTTGAAATAGAAAGAAAAATATCTCATAATGAATTAGATAGCGCTAAAGATTTGATAGAAGAATATAGCCTGTTCCATGGGAGAGTTGATTCTAAATATCTGTTTTTGATAGTCAAGGTAGTAACAAAAGTAGTTCTGTTTTGGCGACAATTAAGAGAGAGTATATTAAGTCTAAGAAAGGAGCTTCTGATTCAGATGAAATATTCTTTAATGTCATTGAAGTGCTAAAGAATAAAGTTATTGAAAGTGCTAATTACAGTGAGATTCCTATAGATGAACTTGAGTTATGTATAGATATACTAGTTGTAGATGCATTTGTTAGATGTAAAATAATGGATAACCCGGAAGGATATAGTTATGCTGCTTCCTGATAATATTCATCCAGATAATAGTGTTTATTACAACGGAGCTATTGTTCTTAAAATTCTTCAAGAATATAAGAAAGTAGAGTTATTAGAGCTTTATGAAAAAGTAAGAGAAGTAAAAACTATATCATTTCCATTGTTTATATTATGTCTAGATTGGTTATATTTGATTGATGTGGCGGTTTTAAACTCGGGTGACGTTGAATTATGTTTATAAAAAAAATTATTATAGCCACTCCATCTCATATTATTCGTGAGATACCTTTCCATAAGGGGTTAAATCTTGTTGTTGATGAGAGTGATGGTCAGGTAACTGGTAATAGTGTCGGAAAAACTACCGTATTGAAGTTGATTGATTTTTGTCTTGGAGCCAAGCCAAAAATCATATATGAAGACCCTGAGAATAAAAAAGAGATCTATTCACTAGTCAAAGGCTACCTAGTGGATAATAATGTATCAATATTTCTCTATTTATCAGAAAATTTAGACGATGAGAACTCAAGAACAGTTGTTATAGAAAGGAATTTTCTCGCTAGAAGTAAAATTATAAGAAAAATAGATGGGATTAAATATACCGAGAGCGAATTTGAAGATAAACTCACGGAAATATTTTTTCCTAGCCAAGTTGGGAAAAAACCAACATTTCGTCAAATTATATCACATAATATTCGCTATAGTGATCTCAGTGTATCTAATACATTAAAAACACTCGATAATTATACTAGTGATGCAGAATATGAAACTTTATATCTGTATTTATTAGGGTGTGATTTTTCTCAGGGAAGCTCTAAACAGAAGATTCTTCAAGATATACATCAAGAAAATGTGTTTAAAAATCGATTGGAAAAAGTACAAACAAAATCAGCGTACGAAGCTGCGCTTGCTATTGTTGAGACTGAAATTGATGAGTTAGATAGAAAAAAATCTTCATTAAACATTAACGAGAACTTTGAAAGAGATCTTAATAAACTAAACAAAGTTAGATATGAAATTAACCGCGTAAGTAATGATTTGGGTAACCTTAATTTAAGGAAAGATTTAATAGAAGAAACAAAATCAGAGTTATCTTCTACTGCTTCTTATATTGATTTATCTCAATTGGAATCAATCTATAATCAAGCTTCTAATAATTTAGGTAAATTAAATAAGACTTTCGGTGAGTTAGTAAGTTACCATAATAAAATGGTGAATGAACGAATTTCTTATATTACAAAAGAACTTCCAATAATAGAAAGTAAAATAAAGTCAAAAAATCATGAATTAAATAATTTTTTGAAAGTGGAAAAAGATTTAGCAGAACTGGTGTCGAAAAGTTCCTCCTTTGAGGATCTTGAAGTGCTAATATCGAAACTTAATGATAAGTATCGTGATAAAGGCGAGTTTGAAAGTATTATAAGTCAATTGATAGAGGTTGAAGAAAATATACAAAATTATGAGTCACAATTAAGTGATATAGATAATGAATTGTTTTCTGATGAATTTGAGGCAGTGGTTAAACAGCAGGTTAACAGATTTAATAAGCATTTTTCAGCCACGTCCCAGAATCTCTATGGTGAAAAGTACGCTTTAAAATATGATAAAATAATAAATAAAAAAGGTCAGAGATTATACAAGTTCTCTGCGTTTAATACTAATTTTAGCTCAGGAAAAAAACAGGGTGAAATTTCTTGTTTTGACATTGCTTATACTCTTTTTGCAGATGAAGAAAATATACCGTGTATGCATTTTTTATTAAATGATAAAAAAGAGCTAATGCATGATAATCAACTAGTAAAAATAGCTGATTTAGTTGATAAAAATAACGTTCAATTTGTTGCGTCAATTTTGAAAGATAAATTGCCAGATTCTCTAAATAATGAAGATTATTTTGTGGTTAAACTATCTGAGAGTGATAAATTATTTAGAATTGAGTATTTAGAAGATTAAGTTTTTAACGATTGATATAGTTACTAAGGATAAGGTTAGTCGATGATCTTATCCTAACCTTACCTTCTAAGATTCTGACAGGGTTTGGATATTCATAGTTTAAACTCATCACGTATGGTTCCCAAGGCTTTAGAAACTGCCTGGTTTGACAAAAGCTTACCCGTGATTTCACCCAGCAATATACCAATATCTTCATTAGATTTGTTCTGTTTGCGAAGAACCAGCATGCGTTTTTTATTGTCCGTTATCCGAGAATCTACCATCTTGCGCGCTAAATTGCGCAGTTCGGGTACATTAGTTGGGGCCAGTGAAGAGTTCAGCATGAAGTGATAAAAGTACTCATCAATTAATCTATCTCCGGACTTAGCGTTATGACGGTCTGGATGAGCGATTTGGCGTCGTAATCTCAAGACTTCTTTCTCAAATTGTTCTGCAGAGCGCTTGGCTTGCTTATATAGAGAGTTCCATCGGCCATGAAGCTTGGGACGATGGTTTAGACAGTAATTCGTACTCAGATCTGGTCGCTTTTTCTTTCCGTCTTTTTCATCATTGTCACGATCATTGTTTTCTCTCTCAATATATCCGTGTTTCGTCCATGTATGCATGAACTGTGAAAACTCTGTTGGGCTTCCACACAAGGCACACAGTCGTGTTTTTTTATCCGACTTTAAACTGATATCAGGCGCTAGTTTTGATCTATTAGGTTTCTTTCCTTCACAAATCATAAACAATGATTTGAGCATATCCTGAGTCGATATGAATAGTATGTCTTGCTCTGTGTGGGAGCTCTTATCAACAAAGTCGCGTAAATAAAAGTGAATTTGGTCGGCCGTATAACGAAAACCTCTCAACTTGATGAGAGCACTATAGTTACACTTTTCTCTTGAGATAGGGCAATAGGACAAATACTGGTTTGGAAGGCTACTCAAGTATTCCGATACCACGGGATCAATCACCTGTTTAATCAAGTTTATGATGCTGTGGCTTTTAGACTCTTCCGAGTATGAATGCCATTTCTCCCTAAAAATGCGAATGGCATTTGCCACAGAGTTGTCAGAATTCTCCCATACAGGAATATAAAACGGACCTAGTCGTTCTGACGCATCCATCTCAGTTTCAAATATTTTCATATCCAACTTTTTTGTCCAATGATTAGCCTAATCTACAGGCAGCTCCTGGCATTATCAACCCAAGAATGTTGAAAAGGAGAAGGTTATGAATCCATCAATGACAAACAAAACGCTGATAAATCGCAAAACCTTACTCAGCATGATCCCTTTGTCTGATCGAACCATCTATAACCTGGAACAGCGCGGTGAGTTTCCTCGTCGTATTGTTCTGACCAGCCGAAGTGTTGCTTGGGACCTGGCTGAAGTGGAGAACTGGATAGAAGAAAAGCGCAGGTCTGCGTTAAAAGCCGCAAGACCTGGTTTTATTTGGTAAGTCTGAGTTCACATGACGCTTAAAGATGTAACGGATGTTCAGGCTAGGGGAACTATTCGGCAAAAAAGTGCCTCGGGTGCCAGCGGTAAACTAGAGCTAAGCACGAAATATATAGACAACATCATAGCAATCCAGGAGTGCAGTGCTCAGGAGGCTAATGAACTCGGTTTTATTGCTCGGCTTCTGATTCAAGCAACCATACCGCACAGTAAGCCAGAATCGAATGAGTGGAGTCGGAAGAATGGTAATTTCACAATGCACATGATGGCCCCCTCATCTGTAGGTTTGCCTTACGGTTGCTATGCACGTTTGCTTCTGGTTTGGATGACCACTCAAGCAGTAAGAAACAAGTCCAGATTGGATAAGGGTTATATCGGTGAGACAGAGGCGCGTAGGCTTGAATTAGGGAATTCTCAGAGAAGCTTTATGGCCGAACTAGGGTTATCGGGAACTGGGGGGAAAGATGGTTCTATTCCGCGTTTGCGTGAGCAGATGAGCAAACTTTTTAAAACCACCATTAGCGTTATGTTTACGGAACATAATGAAGGTGATGAATATATTTCTGAGGATGAGATTGGTGCCAGAGTAGCGGATGTTTCACATATATGGTGGAGCACAAAGCATCCAGATCAAAATTCATTATGGGGCTCTTGGGTAGATCTGTCGCCAAAGTTTTTTCAACTGATAACAGATAAACCAGTTCCTCTAGATATGAGGGTATTACGGTTGATTAAGCGTTCTCCTATGGCTCTCGATATATATTGCTGGGCAACATACCGAGTCAGCTATTTAAAACGTTCAACAGTCATTCCCTGGGAAGGACTAATGGACCAAATAGGAGCCAATTACCCTAATACTCCTCAGGGACATCGAGATTTCAGAAAACGGTTTCTCGATGGGCTTAAAAAGGTTCAGTATGCATGGCCAGAGCTAGATGCTACTTCAACCGAAAAAGGATTGCTTTTGAAACCAAGTGCTCCACAAGTACCTCGACGGACAAAGCGATAGAGTGAACGGTATGAAACAGTATGTACGCACCATTCTAGATGTTATTAAGCCTGGGTATTTAGAAAGTTATCCACGCATGTTCTGTCCCGCTTTAAAGGGGGTATTTTGCGCATGTTCTGTCCCGGCTTACGCATGTTTTGTCCCGGAGTGCGCATGTTCTGTCCCGCAAAGTGCCAAAAAGTTTTTTAATAACAGGTGGTTGTAGAACTCCCTATAGTACTTTCCTGTAGGTATACCTATATAAAAATTAACCTGTAGTTAAGCAAACAAATATTGTGGATAAGATTTATAAAAATAAACTGCTTAAAACTGTCAATGAAATCATTTTTTGGGAAGTTATGTATTTTCAACTACATGAAAATAAAGTGTTTTTTATTCTTTTTTTCTTGGCGTCTAAACATTCATTGACACTTGAGGGGCAGTTAAACACGAAGGCTTTGAATTTAGCCTAGAGCGGAAAGTGTTAGGAAAGCTGTGTTTTTCTGTGTCGTGATATTGGAGTAAAGCCAACACGCATAAATCGCTGTAGACCGCTATTTTAGCGCTATTGAATCATTATAAGTGCGCTGTCATATCGCTATAAGTATCGGACTTATCGGGTAAACATGGTTTACACGGGAATAAACAGTTAAATGCAGAGAAATGCACAAGGGAATGCATAACTTTCCATGATAAAACCAAAGTTGAAATGCGGGCAGGATGTGTGAAGTAGGCACACCATGCAAGCATGGCGAAGCCTCTTCACTTTGGACTTATTCGCACCTTCGGAGCTCAACGTTAATCCTGCCCTGCGGGGCCAGAAAGAGGAGGCAAAGCATGGGGAACAGCACGAACAAGATCACTCGAAAGAATAGCCCACCGATTAAGGTTTACTGTCTGCCAGAGGAGCGTGAGTTGATCGAGTCGCTGTCTGTGCAAGCAGGTCTTAGTATTTCTACTTATCTACGTGAAGTCGGCCAAGGTTATCGCATTCAAGGTATTACCGATGTAGAACAGGTACGCGAACTGGTAAGAGTGAATGGTGACTTAGGGCGTTTGGGTGGTTTGCTTAAGTTATGGCTTAGTAATGATGCCAAGGTAGCGAATGTGGGAGTCAATACAATCTTAGCGGTGCTTAATCGTATTGAAGCGACGCAAGATCAAATGAGTTCACTTATGGAGTCTATTCTTCGCCCGAGGGCGGACCAATGATCGCCAAGCATGTACCGATGCGTTCTCAGGGGAAATCTGACTTTGCGGGCTTGGTGAATTACATCACCGATCACCAGAGCAAAGAGCATCGACTCGGTAACGTTCGTTTAAATAACTGTGAAGCGAAAACCGTGCGCGATGCGATCAGCGAAGTGTTAGCAACTCAATTCGCGAATACCCGAGCGAAGAGTGATAAAACCTATCACCTCATAGTGAGCTTCCCTAATGGTGAACAGTTAGAAGCGCATACTTTGGCCGCGATAGAAGAGCGCATTTGCCAAGGGTTGGGTTATGGCGAGCATCAGCGTGTCAGTGCTTTACACAACGATACGGACAATCAACATATCCATATCGCAATTAACAAGATTCACCCTACTCGCAACACAATCCATGAGCCGAACTACCCGCATAAGAAGCTAGCGGAAATGTGCGAGGCCATCGAGCAAGACTATGGCTTACAGCCGGATAATCATATACCGCGCAAGCGCGGGGCGGAATCTCGTGCGATGGATATGGAGCGCCATTCGGGTATTGAAAGCTTAGTGGGCTGGGTGAAGCGCGAATGCATGGACGAGATTAAATCAGCCAATAGCTGGCAGGCGTTGCACCAAGTCATGCAGGACAATGGTTTGCAGTTAAGAACCAGAGGAAATGGCCTAGTGATCGTTGCCGATGGTGAAGCGATCATCAAAGCGAGCACCTTGGGACGTGAGTTTTCTAAACCCAGACTCGAAGCGCGCCTTGGTCCCTTTGAAGCGACTGCATCGGGTTCTGTTAAGCCGAGCCGCCAATATACACACCGACCTGTTCGCTTAAAGGTGAATACCACCGAGCTATATGCCCGTTATCAAGCAGAGCAGAAACATGCCGCAGAGAGTAAAACGCAAGCCCTTGAACAGGCCCGCCGTGATAAAGATCGACAGGTTGAAAACGCCAAGAGAAAAGGGCGAGGCCGTCGTGCGGCGATTAAGTTAACTGGCAGCAATAAGCTTACTAAGAAGCTTTTGTACAAACAGGCCAGCAATGCATTGAAAAGCGAGCTTGAGCGCATTCACAAGCGTTACCAAGAGCAACGGCAAACGATATATCAAAGCAATAAACGCCAAGCCTGGGCGGATTGGTTAAAAAGCCAAGCATTGCAGGGAGATAGCGAAGCCCTCAAAGCGCTACGTAGCCGAGAAGCGGCACAAAAGCTTAAAGGCAACACGCTAAAAGGGGATGCAGTTCAGACAGAGCTCAAAGCAACGGTCGATACGATTACGAAAAAAGGCACCATTATTTATCGAGCAGGTAACAGCGCCGTGCGTGATGATGGTGAGCGTCTACAAGTGTCGACGGCTTCCAACCAAACCAGTGTTTTAGCTGCGCTAAAGGTAGCAATGGAGCGTTACGGTGATCGTATTACCGTGAATGGCTCGCCTGAGTTCAAGGCGCGAGTGATCAAGGCGGCAGTAGATGGCAACCTGTCTATAAAGTTTGCCGACCCAGGGCTAGAGCGTCGCCGTCAGGCATTAATAGCCCAGAGCAAAAAGGCCAAACGGTCAGATAAGCCTGGTGTGTTACCGATTGGCAAAGTGCCACCTTCACGCCGTGGCCGGTTGCAGAATCTATCTCAGTTAGAGGTTTTAGCTATTCAGTCAGCCCCTGTAACTGAAAAAGCGGTGGTCATGCCAGCATTAGAGCAGCGTAAAGCCAAGCTGCAAGCTGAGCAGGCAGCTAAAAAAGCGAAACGACAACATAAGAGCCGATCACGTTGATGTGATGGCATAGGAATCGACGGAAGCCCTAACCGCTTCGGTTGGTAATGACACCGATGTTTAACCCTATTTGACCGCGCGTTTAACGGTGTCGCGCTGGTCGGGCGCCGAGATAGTAAGTGGCGAGCTAGCTCTGTACAGGCCCACATTCACCGCTGGTAACGGCAGGAGTAGAGATCAAGTTTCTACAGGTTGGTGAATGCAACTTTTAGTCATAACAACTAAGAGTAATTAACCATGCTAAAACGAAAAATTTTAGCGGCTAAAATTCCCGTGCTTGCCATCTCCTTGGCGTTAAACCTTTCTAATCCTGTATATGCGGGGATTCCGGTTGCTGATGGTACGAATCTAGTTCAGAACATCATGTCGGCAATGGAAGCTGTTACACAGACTGCTAAGCAAATTCAGCAGTATCAAACCCAGTTGCAGCAGTATGAAAACATGCTGCAAAACTCGATGGCCCCGGCTTCTTATGTTTGGGACCAAGCGCAACGCACCATCAACGATTTGAATCAGGCTACCAACACACTCGCCTATTACCAAAACCAGCTTGGTAGTCTCGATGCGTACCTGGGCAAGTTCCAGGACGTGGCCTATTACCGCAGTTCGCCCTGCTTCTCGTCAGTGGGGTGCAGTGATGCTGAACGAGCCGCAATGACCGAGAACCGACGCCTTGCGTCAGAATCGCAGAAAAAGGCCAACGACGCACTGTTTAGGAGTCTGGAACAGCAGCAAGATAACTTGGAAGCCGATGCCCGCCAGCTCAATCGCCTGCAATCTGGTGCTCAGAGTGCGGACGGCCAACTGGCTGCGATTGGTTATGCTAACCAGCTCGCTAGCAACCAGGCCAACCAGCTCCTGCAAATCCGCAGCTTGCTGATCGCTCAGCAGAATGCCGTTGGCACACGAATGCAGGCGGATGCTGACCGAGAAGCGCAATATCAAGCGTCCCGTGAAAGGTTGTTCGATATGGGTGAACCAACCGACCGTTCAGAAAACAGGGGGTTTTAATTATGAAAAATATCACACGAGTTTTTATCGTTAGTGCGTTGGTCTCCTTCGTTCTGGTGGGATGCGGTGAAGATGACGGGCCCAAGCCTGCAACGATCGACTGTGACAACCCAAACCTAACGAAAGAGCAGAGGGAAGAAGGACATTGCTTTTGGGATATGGGCGAACCCACTGACCGCTCCAAGAACAAGGGATTCTAATCATGAGCAAGGTATTCATTCGACTTGTGATGACTCTGATCGTTTTACTGACTTCGCAAACAGCATCAGCGGCCATTGAGCCTAATGGTGTTTTGGATGAAGTGGCCGTGCGTTTCATGACAGCAAGTGCTACTTGGGGCACGGTAATTACAAACTATGCCGCCTGGCTGTTCTGGACGCTGGGCACTATATCCCTTGTTTGGACTGGCGGGACCTTAATTCTTAAACAAGCGGATATAAGGGAGTTCTTTGCCGAGTTCGTGCGCTTCATTTTGACGTTTGGTTTCTTTCTCTGGTTGCTCAGAAACGGCCCAGATTTTGCCACGTCAATCATCGACTCATTGAGAACGATCGGTGCTCAAGCCGGTGGCCTTTCGAGAGACCTAACTCCGTCAGAGCCTATTAGTATTGCGTTTGACATTATTGTGAAAGCTGGTGAGTCCTATAGCATCACAAGCCCGATAGATAACTTGTCTATCTTCTTAATCACGCTGGCAATTTTGGCGTGTATGGCGGTAGTGGCGGCAAATGTGTTGTTGGCTTTGGTGACGGCTTGGATATTGGTCTATGCCGGTGTTTTCGTGCTGGGGTTTGGTGGTTCGCGTTGGACTTCAGATATAGCAATCAACTACTTCAAAAGCGTATTGGGCGTTGCTTTGAAGTTGATGACAATGACGTTGCTCATTGGTATTGCCATGTCGATCATGGACGGTTTCTATGCCGATTTATCCAATGATGCCCCTATGCGTGAACTGCTGGTGATCTTTGTCGTTTCACTGGTTCTCGTGATGCTCATTCACTCGGTTCCCAATGTGGTTGCCAGCCTAGTCCCTGGAGGCGGCGCGGCGGCAGGTGCTGGCAGTATCAGTGCTGGGGCGATGGCCGGAGCGGCTGTTGCTACTGGTGGTATGGCTGCCGGTGCCGCAATGGCTACCGCCGGCGGAGCGTCTGCTATTCAGGCTGCATTTGCAAAAGCAGGCGAGAACGTAGCGAATAATACTGACGTTATGTCGAGCCTGGGCGGTGCATTTAGCGGCGGCGGCGATTCTGATGAAGCTGGCTCCTTTACCCAAGCTTCCGGTCAATCTTCTAGTGGTGGCGAATCCTCTGGCGGTTTTAAAGGTAGCGCTGTAAAAGCGGGGCGTATTGCAGCGGATACCGGTGCAAATTTGATGAAGGGAATGGGTGATATGGCCGGGGATAGAATCAGCGGCACTACAGGAGGTCGTCTAGCTAGCTCGATCCGAAACAGCACGAAAGATGACGGGGATAGCGATGACCAGGAGGGCGACTGACGACGCTTCCCCTGCATTTGACAACGATAACTTAGGCGGTGGCAGCACTGGCTGGATGAATCAAACCGGCGGCTTTGATGGATTATCCAGTGAGGACCAGGAAGAAGCCCGACAAGCACACGCAGAATGGCAAGAGCGCGATCTGGAAAAGCACACCTTCGACGTTGAGGACTATGTGTCGTATGCCCAGGAACGCCAGCAGGAGCGCAACGAAGAGGTTGCCAGTTTTGTTAAAAAAGGTCGCATGACCTAACTAGATAAGGATTACTCATTATGGAGTTTAGCTTTCCACCTCAAAACCTTGCGGAGTTATTTGGTTTCTTCGCCGTGATGTTCATTGTGATGCTTGCCTTCTATTTTTTTGGGCAGTGGTTGCACAACATCAGGCACGGGCCGAAGATGAAAGCCATTGCCGACAAAATGGAGGTATTCCAAAACAAGCTGGCCGGGCGTGCCTACAAGGACATGACGAGATCGGTCGATCAAATCGACAAAATGAGACGCTGGCCGGTTGGTCGACGCAAGTAGTTAGAAAGCACACGGGCCGGTGATGGTGCACCGGCCCGCATTTCCACATACCACCTGACCGAGAGGTGACACATGGCAACCACACATAATATCGAAGTTGAGCAAGTGATATATCAAGTAGCTGTTGAGTTCACATTTCAATTAAAGGAAACTATATTAGTTTGATCTTTATGGAAAAATAGAAAAATGGATGCATCAGGCTTACTTACGGTTATCGCAGTTCTACTTACGGGAGCTGCTCTTCTCCCAAGGAGAGTTATCCTTGATTTAGTTATTCGAATGACAATTATTGATTGGATAATAGTTTTTATCTTGTCAGTTTCTAGCCTTTATTTATTGTTTCTTGATGTCCTGATCAATAATAACATGGCTTTACCATTTAGTTGGTTATTCGGTTTTGATAAAGAAAGCTCGTTGTTATTAGTATCTATTGTGGCCATATTGTACGCAATATTAAAGATAAATGGCTCTAGAATAAGTAGAAAGAATTTTCGTAAGTTAAATTTAACAACTAGCCAATTACTAAAAGATAATAATTTCAAGGATGTTTCATTTTTCGTCGATAAATATTATTTCCAATTAAGAAGATATTGTTTATATAAATCAGTTTTCGTTCGTTTTGGAAATTTAATAGAGCCAAAATCAGAACTGATAATATTTGAATTTAGGCAGAATGAAAAATCACGGATTGAAATTAAAATTAATGAATTAAGGAGCAAGGTTTCCAATTTTTTTCCAAAAACTTATTGGCTTTCAAATGAGGTGAAAGAGTACTTTCTCTACTTATATAAATCTAGATCTTATATGCATCATTTAGCAATTGCTAATCCAGTTCTTGGTGTGAAAATTTTGACTAAAGATTTTTGTTCAGAGTCAATGTACAGACACGAGTTCTTTAAATTTTTGATTAGCAATTCGGTTAGTCCTCTTTATAGAGAGTTAGCTTTATGTCAATGCATTACTACAACAGACTGCTATGAATTAGATCCAACGAATGTACTATTAACAGAGTTGTTTTCTGATGTTTCTGTTGCCCATGATATGGAAGTTTATCAATCAATTTATGATTATGTCTCTGATTTTATTGAATTAACTGGGAAGGATAATTCCTACAATGTTCCCCACATAAATTACTACGATACCGATAAAGCATTCAGTTGCCCTATTTATATGTCGATCCATTTTTTTGACGTTATGATAAGAGCTTCAGTTGAACAAGCATATGAGCACCATTTATATCCAAATAAAATATTTCTATTTGTTAAGAATATAGTAGAACAACTTGATTACAGCCTTGTCGATGATATTGATTGTGAATTTCCAACTAGATACGACAGGTTAATTTATGAATCATTTTCTGTAACAAGTTCTTGGCTTGAAATGGTTAAAGACAGAATGAAACAAACTTTAAAGTATGATTCTTATCTTATTATTGAGTCATATGCTTTAATGCTGAATGAGGTTTTAGCTAGTGATAAGTTTAATGAAGATAAGAAAAGTTATTATTTGAGTATAGTTTTGAGAACAATGAGAGAATTTGATAAAGAAGGTTATTTTTCTCAATGTGAATATATTTCTCATATTGTCTTAGCTAGATATCAATATGGGGTCAAAGATGAAAAACTAGAGAGAATAGTGAAAGGTCTTAGACACAATATAAGTAGGGATGACTTTGAACTATCAGCTATGATTGATAAATATTTTTGATGTTAAGTATCATAATGTCTTGTGATAAAGCTCACGGGCTGGCAATGGTACACCTGCCCGCTTTTATTATATATCGTATTTTATATAGGTACTTGATTAATAAAATTTAATTCATGGTAATTTGCTATGTTTTAGGCTGCGATGCAACATTCAGTATCGCTTTAAACTCTTCTAAGCTATTTTTTGTCGTACTACCAAACAAGCGTTCATAGCCAAGAAAAAGAGCTGTGAGAACAACCGCTGAACTAAAAAGGATGTCATTCCCCAAGGCTTTTATAGAAGCAGCGAACAGGACACCAACAATAATGAGGAAAAAGTCTCGCTCTTTATGTTTGGATATATGAGTGTCTATAAGCAACTTCGCTTCAGCTATATCATCCTCCTTCAATTTATATCTAACCACTGCATGCTTTAAATGTTTCAACCACTTAGAGTTAAATTCTTTCTCGATACTTAGCAGTATTTCTAGCTCTTGATACTTAGTAGATTCTTTAGACCGAGCAAACCAACTTTTTGCTGTAAACCAACGCTCTTTGAATAACTTGTCCCGTTCCTTTGTGTAATCTCTTAGGTATTCTTCTATCCAAGACAATATTCTTCTCCCTTAATTGATAAATAACGAATGACATGAGTTTCTCTCTTGAAACATAGTCGCTCTTATTTGGTGATTTTTGGATGCTGTCAGGATTGTTTTAGATGCATCTTTATCAACGGCTACCAAATAGGTGTGGATGCGGCATCATAGAATTCTATATCTATGCGACGGTCAAGAAATCTATCTGCGTTTGCCATTACTTCTCGGTTTAAGTCCTGGTTCTCATCTCCAAAGATACTGATGAAGACTTTGTTTACTCTACTACGATTAATCTGATCGAATATATGTCTGTCGTTATGAGCTATTGAGTGACCATGAATGTAGAGAGTGCCTCTCAGTTCACCCAACGCTTGGTAGCAAGCATTTAGATATGGGTTATGTTTGATTTTCTCAAGCTTCTTTTGGTAGGTGGGTTCAGACACAAAAAGGGGAAACTCTCCTGCATCTAACCATCGTCTTACTTGGTCAACGATCGCATCCCAATCTTCTTGGTCATAAACCCGTTTATAAATACCTTGCTCAGTATTGTAGAGATGGAGGCCCCCGTGTAGAAAGTGCAAGTTTTGAGTACGTTGTTGCCATTCATCGCCATTAAAACCATCTTTCATACCACACCATCGATCTGGTCTAAAGGGAGGTAGATTCCATTTGTTTACAGCCCAATACAAAAGTAAGTCGTAATTGAGAGAAAATATATTGTTGAAACGAGTGAGGAATCTTCTAGTTAAGGTGAAACTATCATCCGCAATGGCTCCGGGGCGGTGAGGATGAGTATTAGCAATTACCTCAATAAGTGAGTCTTTTAACTGCTCTTGGTCAGCTTGAATCTGTTCAATGATATCTATGTTCACGTCATAGGTTTCGCAAACTTTTTCCGCTGATTGCAGAGCATGCATTATTTTTTCAAAATCAAAAGTATCAAAACGATCAAATATTTCTCTCAGCTCTCGGTCGCTGTCTCTAAAGTTGGCTTCATCGAACAAATTTTCATAATTGAATGTTCTATTGTTCCATGCCCGAGAAAAGCCATTAGCAAGCAGTATTGACGGCTGCTCCCTTTCTTCTAGTTGCTGAAGAGTATCTTCATAAGTCTGTAGTGGCATCGATGCATCCTTTTTGTTATGTAATTATATTTTTCAAGCAATTAACTCAACACAATGCAACCACACCAAAATAAAAAAATCATCTGTAAAGTTTTATGATAATGCTGAGCACTTAGTTAGTATGTTTCAGCAAACAGATCGTGTAGATTGATAATTTAGATGGCATTCTAGGGTATATATGTTGAACGGGCATGTAATGTTTCACATTGGCTAAGGGTGCTTGCGATTTAGAAATTTAACAACAAGAGTCAGTACCACTTACTCTGACTCGGCATTGGTGACACCTTACTTGGTCGAGGATTTACTCGGCTTTAAGCCCGGAGTGTTTCCTGGAGTTTTTTTGTTGTCACGTCGACGTTGATCTGGTTTACCAGTCGACTTGGCTATTGGTTTTGGTCCTGGTTTCAAACCCATGATTTGATCCTTTTATTTAACGAGGTTATTCCTCGTTGTATAATCTTTGGGCAGTATTGATGGCTTTCAAGATGTGTATGAAAAACAATCTAAAAATATCCCCAAGGTTTCTTGCTGGTAACTCATGTTTTGATGCGTTTTAAAATGTACTGCGACAAGTTGGAGGCACAAGATGGATAGAATTACCTCGGGTCCACGACGGCTTAGTGTTGAAGAGATACAAGAGCTTCGTCGTGATATGCAAGAATCCTCAGCTTGGGCCAAAGTAGAACTAAAACGCCGACGAGACGCAAAAAATCAAAAAAATTCTACGCATGGTATAGATGATGGTATCGAGAAAGGTTGCATTTCTAACTAGCTGTTATTCCGATGTATTTTGTGTCCGTTGATATTCGAGTGGGAGTGACGGGCACTGGCTGGCAATGTCTAGCAACGGCAGGCATTTCGGCTGAGGGTAAAAGAACTTTCCGCTAAGCGATAGACTGTATGTAAACACAGTATTGCAAGGACGCGGAACATGCCTCATGTGGCGGCCAGGACGGCCAGCCGGGATCGGGATACTGGTCGTTACCAGAGCCACCGACCCGAGCAAACCCTTCTCTATCAGATCGTTGACGAGTATTACCCGGCATTCGCTGCGCTTATGGCAGAGCAGGGAAAGGAATTGCCGGGCTATGTGCAACGGGAATTTGAAGAATTTCTCCAATGCGGGCGGCTGGAGCATGGCTTTCTACGGGTTCGCTGCGAGTCTTGCCACGCCGAGCACCTGGTCGCTTTCAGCTGTAAGCGTCGCGGTTTCTGCCCGAGCTGTGGGGCGCGGCGGATGGCCGAAAGTGCCGCCTTGCTGGTTGATGAAGTACTGCCTGAACAACCCATGCGTCAGTGGGTGTTGAGCTTCCCGTTTCAGCTGCGTTTCCTGTTTGCCAGCCGGCCCGAGATCATGGGGTGGGTGCTGGGCATCGTTTACCGCGTCATTGCCACGCACCTGGTCAAGAAAGCGGGCCATACCCACCAAGTGGCCAAGACGGGCGCGGTCACCCTGATCCAGCGTTTTGGATCGGCGCTCAATCTGAATGTTCACTTCCACATGCTGTTTCTCGACGGTGTGTATGTCGAGCAATCCCACGGCTCAGCGCGTTTCCGCTGGGTCAAGGCGCCGACCAGCCCAGAGCTCACCCAGCTGACGCACACCATCGCCCACCGGGTGGGTCGCTATCTGGAACGGCAAGGCCTGCTGGAACGGGATGTCGAAAACAGCTATCTGGCCTCGGATGCGGTGGATGACGACCCGATGACACCCCTGCTGGGGCACTCGATCACTTACCGTATCGCTGTCGGTTCACAGGCGGGGCGAAAGGTGTTCACTTTGCAAACTCTGCCGACCAGTGGTGATCCGTTCGGTGACGGGATTGGCAAGGTAGCCGGGTCCAGCCTGCACGCCGGCGTGGCGGCCAGGGCCGATGAACGCAAGAAGCTCGAACGGCTGTGCCGGTACATCAGCCGCCCGGCGGTATCCGAGAAGCGGCTGTCGTTAACACGAGGCGGCAACGTGCGCTACCAGCTCAAGACGCCGTACCGGGACGGCACCACGCACGTCATTTTCGAACCATTGGATTTCATTGCAAGGCTGGCCGCCCTGGTACCGAAGCCCAGAGTCAACCTAACCCGCTTCCACGGGGTGTTCGCACCCAACAGTCGGCACCGGGCGTTGGTCACGCCGGCAAAACGGGGCAGGGGCAACAAGGTCAGGGTGGCTGATGAACCGGCAACACCAGCACAACGGCGAGCGTCGATGACATGGGCGCAACGGCTCAAGCGTGTTTTCAATATCGACATCGAGACCTGCAGCGGCTGCGGCGGCGCCATGAAAGTCATCGCCTGCATTGAAGACCCTATAGTGATCAAGCAGATCCTTGATCACCTGAAGCACAAAGCCGAAACCAGCGGGACCAGGGCGTTACCCGAAAGCCGGGCGCCACCGGCTGAGCTGCTCCTGGGTCTGTTTGACTGACGAGCCTGAAGGCCAACGATACCAATCAAAATGCTGCGTTCACAGCGCCGCGGCAGGGATCCGCCGTGCTGGTTGTCGGAAAAGGAGCCGCTAGTGGGAAAGAGGAGGGTAAATTTTCAGCGTTGCTGGCTCCCCGTCAGCCGGATTGGGTTGCATCGCAGGGGTGTCGAAAGAGTCAACTGCGGTCCAAAGCTGTTGGACTTGGGTGAAAAGGGCGTTTATTCTTCCTATACGTTCATTAGGTCATCTAGCCTTTCTTCCGCAGGTTTTGTTCTTGGTTTTTTAGGGGGTAATGTCATAGGGTTTGTCTCTTAATATCTTGTGCTAAAAGCAAATCTGATAGGGGTATCATAGCACTTAATATTGATATGCTAAAACTTAGCTCGCTGGTAGCTTCGCTATTTTAACTATCTTTTTGGTGCTTCTATAAAAAGATAAAATAAATACAATCAATAAAACATACATTATCGCACCAATCATCCATATCCAGCCATCCCAACTTGCCAGTGTTTGACCAAAAATAAAGCTAAATAATAATGGGCCGATCACCCCCGTCGTATTGGTTAAGCTGACTAGAACGCCTTGTAGCTTACCTTGGTTAGTTTGATTGACTTGAGCTGACATTAACCCCTGTAAGGCTGGTAGCGCAATACTGCCGCCGGCGAGTAAGATTAATGTAGGGTAAATCATCCAACCCTTTGTCAATAATGACAAAATAATGAATGCTGCTCCATCAACAACAAAGCCCACAATAATCGTCACTTTTTCATTGAATTTCTTGGCGATTGCGCCCGCTACAAATGCTTGGAACAAGGCATGCATGATGCCTAACCCCGCTAAAGATAGGCCGATCTCCATACTGCCCCATTGAAAACGATGTTCCGTAAATAACACCCATGTCGTTGCTGGAATTTGCCCTATCATTTGAGTCATAAAAAAGATAAATAACAATAGTATGACTGGCTTGATCACTTGCAGGAAAGGTCGCGAATTTTCTGCTGTTTCTGTGGTGTTTTTTTCAGTATTTTTGATTTTATTATCTTTAAATATCAACATAATAACTAAAAAAGAGAGCGCATTTAAAATGGCAGCAATAATAAAAGGAAGATGAGCTGAGAATTGCCCTGTAAAGCCGCCAATTGCAGGGCCAGAGATTAACCCGACACCAAAAGCCGCCCCTAAGCGTCCAAACCACTTAGTACGCTCTTGTGAAGCAGTATTGTCAGCAATAACAGAAGCGGCGACCGCACCTGTTGCGCCAGTAACTCCAGAAATTAATCGCCCAACGTATAGCATCCAAAGTGAGCTAGATAATGCAAGCAAAGTGTAATCCACAGCAGCGCCTGCAAGAGATAGTAGTAATATTGGTCGGCGCCCGAATTTATCAGACCATTTGCCAAGTAGAGGAGCAAAAAAAACCTGCATGATGGCATACAGTGCCAGCAGGATACCGTAATGATTTGCTAAATTTTCAGCCGACACGTATTCACGTAACAATGTAGGCAATACAGGCATGATCAAGCCGATCCCCATAGCATCTAGGGCGGTGATCGTTAAAGCGGTGATCGCAAATTTATTCATCGTTTTTTCTCTATCATTGATAGAGTTGGAATATATCCCTATCAGTGATAGAGTGTCAATAGAAAAAAAGAGAGGGCAGTATGGCGCGATTAGATAAAGAAACCATCATCACAGTGGCATTAGAGTTGCTAAATGAAGTGGGAATGGAAGGGCTGACAACGCGAAAACTAGCTCAAAAACTGGGCGTAGAGCAGCCTACACTATATTGGCATGTGAAGAACAAGCGCACATTGTTGGATGCATTATCTGTTGAAATGCTAAAGCGTAATCATCGTCATTCATTACCCGCAGTTGGGGAAACGTGGCAACAATTTTTACGTAATAATGCATTGAGCTTTCGTGATGCATTATTAAGTTACCGTGATGGCGCAAAAGTGCATTTAGGGACTCGCCCGAGTTCAGACCAATATGACACCGTAGAAATGCAGTTGCAGTTTATGGTGGACAATGGTTTTTCATTAAAATGTGGGTTATATGCAATAAGCGCGGTTGGTCATTTTACGTTAGGTTCTGTGTTAGAGCAGCAAGAACATATCGCAGCACTTAATGATAGGCAACAAATAGCAGATGATACGATGCCTCGACTATTAAAAGATGCTTTGCAAATTATGGATCAAGATGATGGCACAGAGGCTTTTTTATTTGGTTTAGAAGCATTGATTAATGGTTTCGAAAAGCAGTGATAAGGTGTCTGTGTTTTTAGGCTCGCACAATAGGGGGGATTTGTGCGAGTGGTGGATTTATTTAGAACATTGTTTTTCAATTTGGCGTTTTTGTTCTACCAATTTTTTAGCTGTTGCCATCGCGAGTTGTTCATCGGCTTGCATTTTTGCTAAACACAGTATTGCAAGGACGCGGAACATGCCTCATGTGGCGGCCAGGACGGCCAGCCGGGATCGGGATACTGGTCGTTACCAGAGCCACCGACCCGAGCAAACCCTTCTCTATCAGATCGTTGACGAGTATTACCCGGCATTCGCTGCGCTTATGGCAGAGCAGGGAAAGGAATTGCCGGGCTATGTGCAACGGGAATTTGAAGAATTTCTCCAATGCGGGCGGCTGGAGCATGGCTTTCTACGGGTTCGCTGCGAGTCTTGCCACGCCGAGCACCTGGTCGCTTTCAGCTGTAAGCGTCGCGGTTTCTGCCCGAGCTGTGGGGCGCGGCGGATGGCCGAAAGTGCCGCCTTGCTGGTTGATGAAGTACTGCCTGAACAACCCATGCGTCAGTGGGTGTTGAGCTTCCCGTTTCAGCTGCGTTTCCTGTTTGCCAGCCGGCCCGAGATCATGGGGTGGGTGCTGGGCATCGTTTACCGCGTCATTGCCACGCACCTGGTCAAGAAAGCGGGCCATACCCACCAAGTGGCCAAGACGGGCGCGGTCACCCTGATCCAGCGTTTTGGATCGGCGCTCAATCTGAATGTTCACTTCCACATGCTGTTTCTCGACGGTGTGTATGTCGAGCAATCCCACGGCTCAGCGCGTTTCCGCTGGGTCAAGGCGCCGACCAGCCCAGAGCTCACCCAGCTGACGCACACCATCGCCCACCGGGTGGGTCGCTATCTGGAACGGCAAGGCCTGCTGGAACGGGATGTCGAAAACAGCTATCTGGCCTCGGATGCGGTGGATGACGACCCGATGACACCCCTGCTGGGGCACTCGATCACTTACCGTATCGCTGTCGGTTCACAGGCGGGGCGAAAGGTGTTCACTTTGCAAACTCTGCCGACCAGTGGTGATCCGTTCGGTGACGGGATTGGCAAGGTAGCCGGGTCCAGCCTGCACGCCGGCGTGGCGGCCAGGGCCGATGAACGCAAGAAGCTCGAACGGCTGTGCCGGTACATCAGCCGCCCGGCGGTATCCGAGAAGCGGCTGTCGTTAACACGAGGCGGCAACGTGCGCTACCAGCTCAAGACGCCGTACCGGGACGGCACCACGCACGTCATTTTCGAACCATTGGATTTCATTGCAAGGCTGGCCGCCCTGGTACCGAAGCCCAGAGTCAACCTAACCCGCTTCCACGGGGTGTTCGCACCCAACAGTCGGCACCGGGCGTTGGTCACGCCGGCAAAACGGGGCAGGGGCAACAAGGTCAGGGTGGCTGATGAACCGGCAACACCAGCACAACGGCGAGCGTCGATGACATGGGCGCAACGGCTCAAGCGTGTTTTCAATATCGACATCGAGACCTGCAGCGGCTGCGGCGGCGCCATGAAAGTCATCGCCTGCATTGAAGACCCTATAGTGATCAAGCAGATCCTTGATCACCTGAAGCACAAAGCCGAAACCAGCGGGACCAGGGCGTTACCCGAAAGCCGGGCGCCACCGGCTGAGCTGCTCCTGGGTCTGTTTGACTGACGAGCCTGAAGGCCAACGATACCAATCAAAATGCTGCGTTCACAGCGCCGCGGCAGGGATCCGCCGTGCTGGTTGTCGGAAAAGGAGCCGCTAGTGGGAAAGAGGAGGGTAAATTTTCAGCGTTGCTGGCTCCCCGTCAGCCGGATTGGGTTGCATCGCAGGGGTGTCGAAAGAGTCAACTGCGGTCCAAAGCTGTTGGACTTGGGTGAAAAGGGCGTTTATTCTTCCTATACGTTGTCGGCAGCGGGCCAAAAAGGAATACGTCCATGCCCATCGAGGTGAAACCGGCTGTGAGCGCGGGTTCAAGCATATAGCCCGACAGGCGCGTATCCTTGCCGATCACGACACGATGGCGGTGGTCACCGCGACGAAAGACACGGCCAGCCGCCATGCCGACGCGCAAGGCGGTTTCCGCCGTCATCGCGCCTTCGTTGGCTTTGCCACGAATACCGTCTGTGCCGAAATATTTGCGCACCATAAGGTCGATTATCCTGTCGTCGGGTCGCCCTCAAAGGGGACATGCCTGCTGAACCGCGAATATAGAGAAATATCCCGAATGTGCAGTTAACGAATTCTTGCGGTTTCTTTCAGCGCCGCCAATACCGCCAGCCCGTCGCGCAAGGGGCGCGGCTCGTGTGTGCGGATGAAGTCAGCTCCACCTGCGGCGGCGGCAAGCTCTGCAGCGAGTGTCGCGGCCCCGACATCCCCCGGACCACGGCCTGTGAGCGCGCGCAGAAAGGATTTGCGCGAAACAGACAGAAGCACCGGCAAATCGAAGCGCAGCCGCAATTCATCGAACCGCGCCAGCACCGAGAGCGAGGTTTCGGGAGCAGCCCCCAGAAAAAACCCCATGCCGGGATCAAGGACAAGGCGGTTGCGTTTGATACCGGCACCCGTCAGCGCCGCGATGCGCGCGTCAAAGAACGCCGCAATGTGATCCATGATGTCGCCAGCGGGTGCCTCGCGCCGATCTGCCTGCCCGTCTTGCACCGAATGCATAACGACGAGTTTGGCAGATGATTTCGCCAATTGCGGATAGAACGCAGCGTCTGGAAAACCGCGAATATCATTGAGATAGGCCACACCACGCGACAAGGCATAGGCTTGCGTCGCGGGTTGATAACTGTCGAGCGAGACGGGAATGCCATCTGCCTTGAGCGCGTCCAGCACCGGCGCGATACGCGCGATTTCTGTGTCGGACGAAACAGGCGCGGCGTCGGGATTGCTGGATGCCGGACCGAGGTCGATCACATCTGCCCCCTCGGCCATCAGCTTACGCGCCTGCGCAATGGCTGCGTCTGGCGCCAGATACCGGCCTCCATCGGAGAAACTGTCCGAGGTTATGTTGACGATGCCGAAAATGATGAGCGATTTATTCATGGGGGCTTCTATAATAATAATAATCGAGCATGAGTCTCATACGGATGCTCGGGTCGAAAGGGAATCCCCAGGCGAGTAACCTGTTTGCGGTGATCCATTAGCTGCAGGAGCAGAATAGCATACATCTGGAAGCAAAGCCAGGAAAGCGGCCTATGGAGCTGTGCGGCAGCGCTCAGTAGGCAATTTTTCAAAATATTGTTAAGCCTTTTCTGAGCATGGTATTTTTCATGGTATTACCAATTAGCAGGAAAATAAGCCATTGAATATAAAAGATAAAAATGTCTTGTTTACAATAGAGTGGGAATAATTTTCCTCTAGACTGTTGAGTTTATAAGAACCAGCCTTCGGGCTGGTTTTTTTGTACTTCAAGTTTGTGAAGAGGTGGCTCAACTTTTTTGTGAGAGATATATACATGCGGTTAAATTAAATATATATTCATTTTAATTGTTTGGTTATCATAAATGGTATTGCTATGGAACAGGCTGACGTTACCTCTCTCATTCCCATTCTTATTACTCTTTTCCTCGCGCTGACCACAAGAAATGTCGTTGTTGGTTTATTCGCGGGTGTGGTGAGTGGTGTCGCTATGCTCGAAGGGACATTTGTCGAAAAAGGGCCACTAGACTCGTTTAGTGCATTGATGAAAAGCTATCTACTGCCGCAATTAACTGACAGCTACAATGCGGGCGTCATTTTGCTCTTGGTCTTTATTGGTGGCTTTGTTGCCTTGATGGAGAAATCTGGCGGTGGTGTGGCGTTTGCTAAAAAGGTTACTCAATGGGTTGCGAGTAAATGCCAAGCTCAACTGTCCGCATGGTTCGGTGGTGTGGTTATTTTCTTCTCAGACCTTGGTACACCACTGATTGTTGGCCCTGTTTTTCGCCCTTTATTTGATAAGTTAAAAGTATCACGCCAAAAATTAGCTTTTATTATCGACTCTACTTCCTCTCCCGTCGCAATCTTGATCCCTTTTATCGGATGGGGCGTTTACATCATGGGATTGATTCAAAAAGAGTTTACTGCCCTGAATGTCAGTATGAGTGATTGGGATGCTTTCATTGGTGCGATCCCGTATCAGTTTTACGCCTTTCTTGCGATCGCGATTGTGCCGATTGTCTCTTTCTTCAAATTAGATTTCGGACCGATGGCGAAGGCTGAACAACTAGCAGAGCAGGGCTCCGACTTTGGGAAAGTGCAGGAGTCCATGAATGTGTTTACGCATAAAAATGCAAAATCTAGTTTTGTATGGGCACCTTTGCTCGTTATGCTGGTGGTTCTATGTACCATCCTCGTGCCACACGGTTTTCCATTTCAAAAAGTGGCAGGATCAACGTTTAGGGCTGCACTTTCTTCTGCATATTTCTTCGCGGCCTTCACTTTAATTGCGCTGATGGCGTTTTATGGAGTAAGAAAGCTTTCGGATGGTATTCAGGTTTATCTGAAAGGGATGTCAAACATGATGTCAGTGGCGGTGATTCTGGTATTGGCTTGGGCGCTTAGCTCGGTTGGGAAAGAATTAGGTGCAGCTGCATACATTGCTGAACAAGCTCAAGCCGGTTTCCCGTACTGGCTATTGCCAGCAGTCGCCTTTTTGCTTGCTGGTGTTATCTCATTCGCTACGGGATCATCTTGGGGGACGTTCGCCATCATGATGCCATTAGTGATCCCAACTGCCGTTGCGATTGATGCACCACTGTTGGTTTGTATTGGTGCGGTATTATCTGGTGGCTTGTTTGGCGATCACTGTTCTCCCATCTCTGAAACTACGATTTTGTCGTCGACAGGAGCGGGGTGTGAACAGTATGAGCACTTCCGTACACAATTGCCTTACGCATTACTCAATGGAATGATCGCATTAGGGTGTTTTCTTTTAGCTGGAATCAACGCCTCACCAGTGATTGTGCTTGCCGCAATTATTTCTCAGTGTGTGGTTTATTTTGTGCTGTCTAAACAAAAGTCAACCGCGAAGCTAGAGGTGGTTTCGGCAGAACAATAAAGAGAGAAACATCACAAAGCGGAGGCTCACAGGGTCTCCGCTTTTCTTTTGAGTCAAGGTAACATTTTTCTTGTGACAAAATGTGTGTGAGGACCTATTTATTCATTTTGTCTCGCAGAATCAACGTACTTGGCTCGGTGTTTCGTATATATGATCCACTATATGTCTAGTTATTCCTCGTATATTGTATTGTTGAAATCCGGAGACTAGACATGTTTGCACTCAAACATCTTCCTCTTGCATTGAGTTGTGTCTTAGCAGCACAAGTGAATGCGAGTATGAATATTCAGCCCGATCCGCAAAATCCGAATGGTTATGTTATTGCTCGTGGTGACGTTCAAGCCGTAGAGCAAAGCAAAACTTCTGATCCTATGTATGCCATTTGGTCACAAGCATTAGAGACACGCCCGAACTCAGTGGTTGAAGCGATTGTTCCAGGGGCGACAACCAACCCAGAAAACGTGAAGCGTGTAGAGCGTGTATTCCCCGAAAGTGAGTGGGACTTCCTGACTCAAATGGCGGCACCTGAATACACTTATACGCGTTTCCTACGTGCAATTGGTAAGTTCCCTGCATTCTGTGGTGAGTACACAGACGGTCGTGATTCGGATGCAATTTGTAAAAAATCGATCGTGACAGCGTTTGCTCACTTTGCACAAGAAACCGGTGGCCATATTTCGATTGATAACGTATCGGATAATCCGCTAGGGTTGGAAGAGTGGCAGCAAGCTTTGGTTCATGTGCGAGAAATGGGATGGTCTGAAGGGCAAGAAGGTTACACAACAGGTTGTGGTCAAAATGACTGGCAAAACAAACGCTGGCCATGTGAGTCTGGACAAGGTTACTTTGGACGTGGTGCAAAGCAGCTTTCTTACCATTTTAACTATGGCGCGTTCTCTGAAGTGATGTTTGATGGCGATGCATCTGTATTGCTGAAAAATCCAGGCTTGGTTGCGGATTCGTGGCTGAACTTAGCATCGGCTATCTGGTTCTTCCTAACCCCACAAGCACCGAAACCTGCAATGCTACATGTGATTGACCGTACTTGGGTGCCTTCACAGCGTGAGCTTGATGCTGGCATTGGTTACGGCTTTGGTACCACCATCAACGTGATCAATGGTGGTATTGAGTGTGGAGAGCAAAACAAAGATAAAGGTCAACCTGTTAACCGTATTCGCTATTGGGAAGGACTTGCCGCTCATTATCAAATTCCAATTGAAGCCGATGAGACCAATACCTGTTGGCAGCAGACGCCTTACGGCAGCTTAAATCTGAATGGTGCGACAGACGTGTTGTACACCAACTGGGATGGGAACTGGAAATACTACTCAGATCGTCCGGGAGGCCACTCTTTTGAATGTGAACTTGTTGGTTTCCAAACGGCTTACTCTGCGCTAGTTGCGGGTGACTATGAGAAATGTGTAACTAACTTCTACCAATCTCATGCGGGTTGGCCAGAAGTTCGTGTAGTTGACAAGTTAGACCCAGTGGATCCGGTCGATCCGCCTGTAGGTGGTGTGGCAGCTTGGGATTCTGGCAAAGTATATAACACGGGTGATCAAGTTTCTTACCAAGGTGCTGTTTACGAAGCGAAATGGTGGTCACAAGGTAATGAGCCAACGAAAGGAGACCCTTGGAAGCTGGTTTCAGGCACTCCTACGGAGCCGCCTACAACGGAACCTGAACCACCGGTGACTGAGCCAGAGCCGCCAGTAACCGAGCCAGAACCACCAGTGACAGGCAATTTTATTCAGTGGGAGCCGGGTGTAACGCAAGTCGCTAACGGCGATAAAGTGACGTACCAAAACAAATGTTTTGTTGCGAAAAATGGCCCAGGAGTGTGGGAAAGCCCAACGCAAAGCAACTGGTTCTGGGACGAGATTTCTTGTCAGTGATCGAGTAAAAAACAACCTAACCATCTATAAAGACTCTGCTTTTTTGCAGGGTCTTTTTTTATATATGTAGTGGTTTATTTATGGAATCTAAGTTTTCAATAACAGCTTTTCTCTTTTGTTCTGGAGCCCATTAAAATTCGCGCGCATTTTTTATCAACATTTTTGAAAAAAGGTATTTGTACATGTCGACAAAACTGGCTAACCCAGCACCGCTAGGTCTTATGGGTTTCGGTATGACCACTATTCTGCTCAATATTCATAATGCAGGATTTTTCCCAATTGACTCTATGATTCTAGCGATGGGCATCTTTTACGGTGGCCTTAGCCAAGTAATCGTTGGCATCATGTGCTTTAAACGCGGTGATACATTCGGCACAACTGCGTTTACTTCTTACGGTCTATTTTGGCTAACATTGGTTGGTCTAATCGTAATGCCTCACATGGGTCTTCCTGCAAGCCCTGCAAGCTTTATGGGTTGGTACCTAGCGCTTTGGGGCATCTTCACTGGTTTCATGTTCATTGGTTCTCTATGTTACCCAACAGCGAAGCAAGTGGTATTTGGCTCTCTAACTATCCTGTTCTTCTTGCTTGCTGCTCGTGATTTCACTGGTAGCGAAGTGATCGGTGCTATCGCTGGCTTCGAGGGTATCTTCTGTGGCGCAAGTGCAATTTACTTCGCAATGGCACAAGTACTGAACAACGAATTTGGTCGTGAAGTGTTACCTGTAGGTAAAGCAAAAATCGCTCGTAAAGTTGAAGCGGTTATCGCCTAAGCTGCTACTCATAATGAAGAAAGGGGGATTAACCATTGGTTAATCCCCCTTTTTTATGTCCTCAATCGGACCACTGCTTTTTCTTATTTATGTGATAACGCTATGTTGATGGTTGCTCAACAGTTTCTGCGCTATTGCTGTCTGCCGTTGGTGCTTTACCCGTTTTACGTCGGTACTTATCTTCCCAGTAATCTGCGCCTTTAATGCCCAGTGCAACAGGGTTAAATGTAAAATCGGTCACACCACGTTTTTGTTGCTCTTCGTAGTCGTTCAGTGCTTTGAGTGCAGGCTTCGACATAAAGAAGATGATCAAAATACCGATGATGTTTAGCCACGCCATCAGTCCTACGCCTACATCACCCATCGCCCATGCTAAGTTGGCGGTTTTCACGGTTCCGTAGAACACGGATGAAATAATGATGACTTTCAGAATAAACATCAGTCCATTTACTTTGAACGTACGACGAATGTAAGCAATGTTCGTTTCTGCAATGTAGTAGTAAGCCAGAATGGTCGTAAACGCGAAGAAGAATAGAGCGATTGCGATGAATGGTTTACCCACGCCAGGTAGTGCGCTTTCGATCGCCATCTGTGTAAACACAGGACCATTTGCACCAATATCCGCTGGTAGGTTTTGAACCAGGAATGTACCTTCAATCGCACCATTTACGTTGTACGCGCCAGTGATAAGAATCATGAACGCGGTTGCTGAACACACAAGTAGTGTATCGATGTAAATAGAGAAAGATTGAACAAGACCTTGCTGAGCTGGGTGATCAACACTCGCTGCTGCTGCTGCGTGAGGACCAGTACCTTGACCTGCTTCGTTGGAGTAGACACCACGTTTTACACCCCAGCCGATTGCTGCACCAACGCCTGCCATTGGTGTGAACGCGTCACCAATGATCATGCCGAAAATGCGTGGAACCTCACCAATGTTTAGAAGGATGATGACAAACGCAGTAATGATGTAAGCTAACGCCATAAATGGCACAACGACTTGGGTAAAGTTCGCGATACGCTTTACGCCACCAAAAATGATGAAAGCCAAAATGACACAAACAACCGTACCAGTGAAAATTTTAGCAAAACTGAAGGTACCAATAGCGGTTTCAATCATGTCACCTGAGCCAAATGCGGCTTCTACTGCGTTACCGATACTGTTCGATTGAACGCCAGGAAGTAGGACACCACAAGCAAAGATGGTCGCGATAGCAAAGATCCAAGCGTACCATTTTTGTCCCATTGCTTTCTCAATATAGTAAGCAGGGCCACCACGGAACTCGCCTTCGTCTTCTTCTTTATAAATTTGTGCAAGTGTTGATTCTGCGTATGCGGTTGCAGCGCCAAAGAAGGCTACGACCCACATCCAGAATACGGCGCCTGGGCCACCGAAACCGATAGCAGCAGCTACACCAGCAATGTTACCTGTACCTACACGGCCAGACAGTGAAACGGCAAGTGCCTGAAATGATGATATCCCTTTTGTTGAACTCTTCCCTGAAAGTAATAAGCGCCACATCTCAAAGAAGTGACGAATTTGTACAAAACGCGTCATGATTGAATAGAACAAACCTGCGCCAAGGCACAAATAGATCAGTACCGGGCTCCAAATAATTCCATTCAGAAAATCAACTAATGACTGCATGAGTATTTTCCCTGTTAGTTGTGTTTGTGGTTGTTTTTCACACAATACATTACCCTTTATGTAATGCAATTGTTAACTTTTTTAGCTACAAATCCTTTGTAGCGTGATGATGAACACAGAATGGAGAGTAGTTGTTAAAATTTGGTTCTTGTTGCTTATTTGCTCCTTTTAGGTAGAAGATTTGCCTGATGATTAATTATGCAGCACATTGTCATTTAAATGTGCTGCGATTTTGATGAGTTAAAAATGCCAGTGGTTATGCATTTTGTGGAGTAAGTGTCTGCCTGTTTTTTGTTCAGTCATGTCCTCAGGCGTAACGACAAAGGTTAAGCTCCGCATTATCCATCACTTTTGCTTTTTCACCTTTCATTACGCTTGCTAGCAATTGACCTGAGCCACAAGCCATCGTCCAGCCCAGAGTTCCGTGTCCGGTGTTAGTAAAAAGGTTATCGTATTTAGTCGCACCGATAATTGGTGTGCCATCAGGCGTCATTGGCCTAAAGCCGCTCCAAAACTCAGCTTGGCTGAAGTCACCACAACGAGGAAAAAGATCACGGATGACCATTTCGATGGTGTTTTTGCGCTTTTGTGGAAGGGAAGCATCAAACCCTGCTAATTCTGCGGTGCCAGCTACGCGAATTCTGTCATCAAATCGAGTCATAGCGACTTTATAGGTTTCATCCATCACAGTAGATCGAGGAGAGAAGTGTTCATCTTCCATCGGGATGGTGAGTGAATAGCCTTTGACAGGGTAGACCGGAATATCAATATCGAGTTGCTTGAGTAGCGCTGTAGAGTAGCTGCCAGAGGCCACCACATATTGGTCTGCTTTAAATTGTCCTCGGTTCGTTTGGACACCTATGATCTTTTTGCCTACTGTAACCCAATTGCTTACTTCAGTATCGAACTCAAATCGGACACCGTGTGCCTTAGCAAGCTCCGTTAGTTGTTGGCAAAATTGATGGCAATCGCCCGTTTCGTCATCAGGTAGATGCAAGCCACCAACCAGTTTGTCTTTCACAAGTGCAAGCCCTGGCTCTTGTTCAATACATTGTTCGACGTCCATTAGCTTAAATCGGGTTCCGCTTTGTTCAAGGAGCTGCATGTCCTTTTCAATAGCTTGCAGCTGTTGATGTGTTCGGAATACTTGCAAGGTCCCAAACTGACGCCCTTGATACTCAATGGCGTGTTCTTGGCGTAACTGTTCTAAGCAAATACGGCTGTGGTTAGCGATAGAAAGCATGCGAGCCTTGTTAACTTGATAGCGAGGTAGGGTGCAATTCGCGACCATTTTACTCGCCCAGCGGATCATGTCGGCATTCAGGGTGGGTTTGATTTTAAGTGGAGCATGCTCTTCCATTAACCACTTAATGGCTTTAACAGGAACACCAGGCGCAGCCCAAGGTGAAGAGTAACCATATGAGATCTGCCCGGCATTGGCGAAGCTCGTTTCCATGGCACTGCTTGGTTGGCGGTCAATGACGGTAACTTGATAGCCTGCTTGAGATAAATACCAAGCAGAGGTTAAGCCGATAACGCCGCTGCCTAATACGATGACTTCCATTGATGCACTCCACACATTTATCAGAGTGCTCAGTTTCTTTTCTTTACCTTTTGTTAACAATCGATATAAATTACACACTGCGTTTAGAAAAACTATAGGCTCAAGGATGAAAAGTAATCTGATAAGTGGTTTGTGCCTATTTAGCCAAGTCGCGGAGTACAGCAGCTTTACTGGTGCCGCAAGACATTTACACCTCACCACTGGTGCCATAAGCCAACAAATTATTCATTTAGAAGCGTTATTAGGTTTTACTTTATTTGAACGCCACTCTCGCGGTATTCGTTTAACCGTAAAAGGCACTCAGTTACACCAAGCGACGCAGTTTCACTTTTCGGAACTGAGCAAATTGCTTGATGAGCTCAAAGTAGAAAAGCAAACCAATGAAATTCGTTTGAAGTTGACGCCTTCTTTTGCTTTCAAATGGTTAGTCCCAAAGCTCGAAAGCTTCCATCATGATAATCCGGATATCCAAGTACAAATCTTTGCGGAAGGTGCGCTGGTAAATAGTGAGATAAAAGACTATGACGTCGCAATTGACTATGGTCTTCATCCTTATAGAAATGCTAACGCGGAGCTGATTTTGGATGAGCATCTGCTACCGGTGATGAGTCCAAAATACCTTGAGGATCATGGCTGGCTAAAAACGTTGTTTGGTGAGCAAAAAAACTCAATGCCAGTGAAGCAATGGCAAGAGGCGACGCTACTACACGATGCGATGCCATGGGAAAAAGCGACGCGTGACTATGAGTGGCTATATTGGGCGTCAGCGATGGGGTTGGATTTTAAAACCGATATCGGACACTTTTTTAATCGAACGGATATGGCGATGTCTGCAGCCGAAGCTGGCGTTGGGATTGCGATGGCTCGAATGGCATTGATTGAGGATGAATTGACGACAGAGCGTTTGGTTTCTCCATTCAAACCGATTCCTGCCAATGCAGGGTATTACTTGATCATGAACACACGTACGAATGCGACAGAAACGTTTCGTCACTGGTTACTTGGACAGTTGAATTAGCGTTTTATCTCTGTGATTCATCCCTACGTTATTTGTTGAAAAATTGGGCAATATAAGTTTTATAAGCAAGGTAAGTGCTTTGCTTGCCGCTATTTGAGTGATGAAAGACAGGGAAGAACATGAAAGACGAAACGCTATCTATCCATTTTGGTTACGAAACTGACCCGACCACCAAATCTGTCGCGACACCGATTTATCAAACGGTCGCGTACGAGTTTGATAACGCGCAGCACGGCGCTGATCTGTTTAACTTGGAAGTGCCGGGGAATATCTACACTCGCATCATGAATCCGACTAATGACGTGCTGGAAAAACGCATGGCAGCGTTAGAAGGCGGCATTGCTGGATTGGTCGTGAGTGCGGGGAGTGCAGCGATTAACTATGCGATTCTGACGTTAGCGCAAGCGGGCGATAACATCGTTTCTACGCCGCAACTTTATGGCGGTACTTATACCTTGTTTGCGCACATGCTCCCAAATCAAGGTATTCAGGTGAAGTTTGCTAAAGATGACAAGCCAGAAAGTTTGGCCGAATTAATTGATGAAAATACCAAAGCGGTGTACTGCGAGAGCATTGGTAACCCTGCGGGTAATATCATCGATTTAGAACGTGTGGCGGAGCTTGCTCATGCACAAGGCGTACCTGTGATTGTGGATAACACCGTTGCGACGCCAGTGCTTTGCAAACCCATCGAATTTGGTGCGGATATCGTAGTTCACTCTCTCACTAAATACGTTGGTGGGCATGGCACCACATTAGGTGGCGTGATTGTGGATTCCGGTAAATTCCCTTGGGCACAGCACAAAGACCGCTTTCCTGTTTTCAACCAACCAGAACCTTCTTACCACGGCGTGGTGTATACCGAAGCGTTTGGTGAGGCGGCGTTTATCGGGCGTGCGCGTACCGTACCACTGCGTAATACCGGAGCAGCATTATCACCGATGAATGCATTTATGCTTATGCAAGGGTTAGAAACGTTACCGCTGCGTATGGAGCGCCATACCGAGAACACACTCAAAGTGGCTGAATTCTTGGAACAGAATGACAAAGTCAGTTGGGTAAGTTATGCCGGATTGCCAAGTTCTGAACACTTCCATCTCGCCGAAAAATACATGAAAGGTAAGCCTTCTGCGATTTTGTCGTTTGGTTTAAAAGATGGTTATGACGCTGGTGTGCGTTTTTATGATGCTTTGAAAATCTTTAAGCGTTTGGTGAACATTGGCGATGCAAAATCATTGGCTTGCCATCCTGCATCGACGACTCATCGTCAATTGAGCGAAGCAGAACAAAAACAAGCTGGTGTGTCTCCAGAGATGATTCGTTTATCGGTGGGTATTGAACATATTGACGATATTCTAGCCGATTTAGAACAGGCACTAAACGCGTAAAACGATTCTGTTTTTAGCTTTGGGTTACCCATAGGCCAGCCTTTAAAAAAGCTGGCCTATTTTTATTTTATTGTTTAAATATCAAGGGTTTTGGTGTTTTTGGTTTGTGGTATTCCAAAAGCTCATAGAGGGTGAGATTTATTCTCTTGTCACGTTTGGGTTTGTTCCTGATTATGTGTGCAAGTATTACACATTGGAAGGGACTCAAATGTCTTACGTATTTCACCGTCATTGCCATGCCACGCTACCAATCATCGATAGAGGTGAAGGTGTTTATCTATTCGATAAGCATGGAAAGCAGTATCTCGATGCTTGTTGTGGTGCTGCGGTATCAAACCTTGGCCACAGTCATCACGCCGTTAAAAAAGCCATGTTGGAACAGATCGAGCGAGTGCCATTTGCTCATACTGGATTTTTTACTAGTGACAACAGTGAGCGCCTAGCAGAATTGATTTGTCAGCACATGCCTGAACAGTTCAACCATGTGTACTTAGTCAGTGGAGGATCAGAAGCGGTGGAGTCGGCACTAAAAATGGCGCGGCAGTATTTCGTGGAATCAGGTAAGCCAGAGAAAAAGCAATTCATCGCGCGTCAGCAAAGTTATCACGGCAATACCTTGGGGGCTTTGGCTGTCGGAGGTAATGAATGGCGACGTGAACCGTTCAAACCCATCTTACACCCGAGCCATCATATCGCCCCTTGCTATGCTTATCGTTATCAGCAGAGTCATGAGTCGGAATTGGATTACTCATTGCGAGCGGCGAATGAGCTAGAGGCAAAAATTCTTGAGTTGGGGGCTGATAATGTCATGGCTTTTGTCGCCGAGCCCATTGTGGGTGCCACCGCTGGAGCTGTGCCTGCAACGCAAGGCTATTTCAAGCGTATTCGCGAAATATGCGACCAATACGATGTGTTATTGATCTTGGATGAAGTCATGTGTGGCGTTGGACGCAGTGGCAGTTTTTTTGCGTTTGAGCAAGAAGAGGCAGAACCCGATCTGGTGTGTATGGCTAAAGGGCTTGGTGCGGGTTATCAACCTATTGGCGCGGTGGTTGCGAATGATCGAGTCTATCAAGCTATTGCTGATGGAAGCGGTTTTTTCCAACATGGTCATACTTTTATGGCGCACCCTGTGGCGTGCGCTGCTGCCGTGGCGACCATTCAAACCATCTTCCAAGATAATTTGTTAACGGCGGTGAATCGGCAAAGTGCTTTGCTGCGTAATGAGCTTACTTCTGCATTGGCCCATTTACCGTACATTGGCGACATTCGTGGTAAAGGTTTGTTTTTTGGCATTGAGCTGGTGGCGGATCAAGAAAGCAAGGCGCCTCTGAGTAAAGCCACATTGGCAGACAAACGCATCAAACAGCGAGCAATGGAAAATGGCTTAATGTGCTATCCAATGGGCGGAACGATTGATGGCGTTAATGGGCACCATATCTTGCTTGCGCCGCCATTCATTATTCAGCCTCACCATATTGATGAGCTAGTTGGCAAACTCTCATTAACGCTAAAAGAGGTAGCGAAGGAATGGAATTAGAAAATCGATGTATACGAGAGCCTATCGCTATTATCGTGGCCCCAAACGGTGCAAGAAAAACTAAGCACGATCACGCCAGCTTACCCATGACAACAGACGAACTGGTTGCAGAGGCTATCGCTTGTCAAACGGCAGGGGCTGCCATGATCCATTTGCATGCTAGAGACGCCAACGGACGTCATTCATTAGACATCGACGACAACATGGCAATTTACCATGCCGTGAAAGAAGCGGTGGGACAAAACATGATGGTACAGCTCACCACAGAGGCGGTGGGCTTGTATTCTCCGCCACAACAGATGGCGTTAGTTAAAGCTGTGAAACCAGAAGCGGCTTCTTTTGCATTGAGGGAGTTAATCCCTGATCGCGCAAGTGAGAAAGAAGGGCATGCCTTTTTCCATTGGGTGGCAGAACACAACATCGTGAGCCAAATTATTCTCTACGATGCAACCGACATTGAACGTTATTTCCAACTGCGTGATGCGGGCGTGTTACCTAAAACGCATCAGCATGCATTAGTGGTGTTAGGGCGTTATCACCAAGCTCAACAGTCTTCGCCATGGGATTTACGAGGTTTGAATTTGGCGCGTTTTGTCGAGGAAGAAATTCGATGTGCCATTTGTGCTTTTGGCGCGCGAGAGCAAGACTGTTTAGCGAGTGCGATGTTACTTGGATTCGATGTGAGAGTGGGGTTTGAGAATAACCACGTCGATGTGGCAGGCGAATTAGCAATCAGTAACGCGGCTCAGGTGGAAGCTCTACGCGATGTGGCGCATCGCTTTGCTATTCCTTTACACAGTGCGCAAAGTTTGCGTTCAGCTTTGAAGTAAATCTGCTCGCGGAAAAGAAAAAAAGAAGAAAGGAAAGTAAAAAGGCTCCATCAGAGCCTTTTCGGTATTTGTCGTTAGTTCTCAGTTTGCGCTACAGGTTGACGAGCGGGATGTTTGATAAACACCGCGACAACAGCCGCTATCGCTAATGCAAAACAGTAGTAAGAATTGGCAACTACTTCAAGTGGCGATAGGTTGAATACGGAACCTAGCAGCAGTACTTGAGCACCGTAAGGCAACACGCCTTGCACCACGCATGAGAAAATGTCTAACAAGCTTGCTGAGCGGCGAGGAGAGACATTATTCTCTTCCGCCAGTTGGCGAGCAACGCTGCCCGATACAATGATGGCTACGGTGTTGTTTGCCGTACAGCCATTGACCATTGATACCAAACCTGCAATACCTAGCTCGCTTGCACGACTGTTCGCATGCTTAGAGTGACTAGAGCCAAACGCGTGGATAAGGCTACTAACGAAATTTGTTAGAAAAGCAAGACCACCTTGGCGACGCATCAGTTCACTCAAACCACCAATCAGCATGGATAACAAGAAGATCTCTTGCATGTTACCAAAGCCTTTGTATACGTCTTGGGCTAGATTAGTTAGTCCGTAATTGTCAATCGATGCCAAGCTCACGCCGCCAGCCAAAAGAATGCCAATCGACAGAACCACAAACACATTCACACCAGATACCGCTAGGATCAAAATAGTGATGTACGGCAAGACTTTTAGCCACTCAATATCGCCAGTTTCAGGCACTTGAGTCGCGGTACTGTTGAAAGCGAACACTGCAATCGCGATCAACGCCGCAGGTAAAGCAATACGAATGTTCTCTTTAAACTTGTCTTTCATCTCACAACCTTGAGAGCGTGTCGCCGCGATGGTGGTGTCAGAGATGATAGAAAGGTTATCACCAAACATAGCGCCGCTCAGCACAACACCAGCGGTTAACGGTAAGCTCATTCCTGCTGATTCAGCAATCCCCAACGCTACGGGGGCAACGGCTGCGATGGTACCCATCGAAGTCCCCATTGCTGTTGCGATAAAAGCAGAAATCAGAAAAATGCCCGGTAAAATCATGCTGG
Source organism: Vibrio sp. 779(2023) (assembly GCF_033344285.1). Classification (NCBI taxonomy): domain Bacteria; kingdom Pseudomonadati; phylum Pseudomonadota; class Gammaproteobacteria; order Vibrionales; family Vibrionaceae; genus Vibrio; species Vibrio sp. 779(2023). Next base: position 184,680 of record NZ_JAWPOM010000004.1, on the reverse strand, counting down.
TTGGAATAGCGGATAAACCAAGGTTCACTGTTGCATCAACACCACCAGAGGCTTTTGCTACCGCAGCAAAGGCACCTGCAAGCAGATAGATCATACACATTGCGATGATGTCTGGGTGGCCAACACCACGCATGAAGTGTTCGATTGAGCGGTTAAGTTTCTCTTTACTTAAAAGAAACGCAATGATGATGGCTGGTAATACCGCGATGGGTGCAGGCAGCTGGTAGAAGGCAAATTCCACGCCTTGCAAAGATAAGTAAGTGCCTACGCCAATAAATAGCGCAAGGAATACAATTAATGGGATCAGTGCGACCGCAGACGGTGCAACTGTTTTAGTAGTTTGTTGGGAACCGGACATGTAAACGACAATGTTAATGATAAGAGAGAAGAGCAGACTAATATCACATTTCTACATTGTCAACGTCTAGACGTCTAAATGGCTGTTTAAATTTTACACGTAAAGAAAAAGATAAAAGCTCGTGTTGCGTATCTCACTGATACCACGAGCTTTAGTTATGCGCTAATGAAGAGACTGTCGTTATTGCATTGATTTGGCTTTTTTGCGTTTAACAATACCTAAAACCATCCACGTAAATAAGACAGCAGCAAATGCCCATACCAGATATTTGTATTCGGTGTACAGGTTGCTCAACACGCTTAAATGTTCAAATGCAAAGTGAGTTAACAAGCTGAATACCAATACCCAAACCGTCGCCGCGAGGGCGTTACCGAGCAAAAACTCTCTACGTGGCATTTTCGCGATACCGCATGCAAGAGGCATAAATTGCTTCATTCCTTCAATAAAGCGGCTGACCACCAAGCACGTAGGGCCGTATTTCTGGATAGTCAATTGAAGCGTTTGCATCTTCGGGCCGGAAATGTAGCCTTTTTTATCTAACCACCCCTCAAAGTAATAACCGATTAAGTAGCCACAGGTATTACCAAAAAAGCAGCTCAGCCACGATACCATCATTACCATACTTAGGTTCATGACTTGTTCTGACGAGAGCAAAGATGCCGCGATCATCAGTGATTGACCAGGCATCGGGATACCTATCCCTTCTAGAAATATACTGACAATCAGCGCAACGTAGCCGTATTGCTCAAGCAAAGGCTTCATTGACATGAGAAGTTCGTTAATATGTTCCAAAAGCTTTCCCCTAATAAAAGCGGAACGAAGTTGGAGTGATACTCCGAATGTCCTATTGGGTCAATTCTTGTTTCTCACCATTGAGAAAAACTGACATGCCTCTGATAATTGCGCAGAATCAACCTGCAGCTGGCTTTACTCGCCGCCACGCTCTTTGGTAGCGGCGAATTAGGGAGATCCTTATGACTCTTTGGCTTTGGTGAATGCGCCATACAAATCAAGGCGGCGATGACGTAAGTTGGTGACAGAGCCTTCGGTATTAAGCTGTTTCAACTTAGTCAAATCAACATCAGCGAAGATTATCATTTCGGTGTTGGCGCTTGCTTCTGTCAAGGTCGCATCGTGTGGGAAATAGATATCCGACGGTGAGAATACGGCAGATTGTGCGTACTGGATATCGACATTATCAACACGAGGTAAGTTGCCGACACTGCCCCCAATTGCAACGTAGCATTCGTTTTCGATGGCTCGTGATTGGGAACAGATTCGTACTCGTTGGTAGCCATTTTTTGTGTCTGTCCAGAAAGGAACGAACACAATTTGTGCGCCTTGCTCGGCGAGCATTCTTCCCAACTCTGGGAACTCGCTGTCATAACAAATCAGTATGCCGACTTTGCCTGCATCGGTTTCGAACACCTGAACATTGTCACCACCGTCGATCACCCAGTCTTTTTGCTCATGGGGCGTGATGTGAATCTTATATTGAGCGTTTATTTCACCATCTCGTTGCAGTAAGTAGGCCACATTATACAACTTGCCATCTTCGATGACGGGCATACTGCCAGCAATAATGTTGATGTTGTAGGTGACTGCCATCTGCGAGAAGCGGTTTTTGATCTCTTCTGTAAAGCTAGCCAAAAAGCGAATTGCTTCGACGGAGTTTTGGTCGTTTTGCAAGCCCATCAGCGGCGCGTTAAAGAATTCAGGGAATAGGGCGAAATCGGCTTTGTAGTTCGCAAGAGAAGAAATGAAGAACTCAGCCTGATCGAGCAAGTCCTCTAAGTCATTCATGGCGCGCATTTGCCACTGCACAACACCAATACGAATCAGCGTTTTTTCTACATCATGTACGGATTGAATATCCTCTTCGTAGAAGAAGTTATCCCACTCCAGCAGAGTTGCGTAGCCTTTAGAAGCACTATCCTCTGGCAAGTAACCGCGCATAATACGTTTTACATCGAAGTCGTTTGCAAGCTGAAAAGACAAAATAGGATCGTGAAGCTCACGGCGTTTTATTTTGTCGATGTATTCAGCCACGCTCAATTCGTCAGCATATTTGTGGTAATTCGGGATGCGACCACCGGCTAAAATTGCTTTGAAGTTTTTACTCCGGCAAAGTTCTTTACGCGCATCATACAGACGGCGACCTAAACGCAGTCCACGGTAGTCCGGGTGAACAAATACATCGAGACCATACATGGCGTCACCGGTCACTTGGTTTTGGATGACGTTGTTCTCGGTGATGATGTCGGTGTATAGGTGAGGAAGTGAAAATCGGTTGTAGTCCACTTTGATTGTTAGCGCTGCGCCGACAATTTTTCCGTTATCCTCAATACAGATTTGTCCATCAGGAAACTGATGAATGAGATCCATGATGGTCAGGCGTGGCCATGAGCCACCAACATCAGGAAAAACAAGGTCCATTAATTCCGCGAGCTCTGGGTAATCGGTCGGCTCAATGGTGCGTAAAGAGAGTCTTGGCGTGTTGCTGTCCATATCCTACTATCCATTTATCCTTTTTAAATAGTATGGATGAGAATGCCATAAATTTGAGCAGACAGATACCGAAGTCTTTGAGTTGTTTTGGTTTACCTAAACGAGCTTAAAGAAATAACATTAACTTAGCTTGCTCTTCAGCCATTCGTGAAACACCGCTACTTTTTTAGCCGAAAGTCGATAATTTGGAATCATCACGTAATAACCATAACCGCTCTGTAAAGAAAGGTTGAGAACATGCTGAATGTCCCCTCTTAAAATCGAATACTGCGCCATAAAATCGGGAAGCAAGGCGAGCCCTTTTCCCATTCTGACAGCTTCGCAAGCTAGGTAAAAATGTTCGACGCCTACAGGTTGATAGGTAACGGGAGATTCTACAGTGTAGACAGCTTTAAATTGCTCCCATAGCTGAGGGCGAGTGATTTGAGGTATAAACGGATAATTACTAACAGCGTGCACACTCTCAATTGCAGGAGCATTTGTGCAACCGACTAATAACAATGTTTCTTCGCACAGTAAGTGGCTGTATTCATAATGTGTGGATAATGGAAGGCAGCGAATATGTAAGTCACTTTCGTTGCTCGAATCTTTGACGTTCCCATCCCCGGTACAGACTCTTACTCGAATGTTAGGATGTTGCTGGTGGAAGTCATCAATATTAGGTATCAACCAAAGGCTGGCAAAAGAAGGGGTTACGTCCACGGTGAGTAATTCTTGCTTTGAATCTGACTGGATTAAGTTGGCAGTTGCATGCTGAATAAGCTCCAAAGCTTCTGTGACTTGCGGCAGATAACGCTTGCCCTCTTCGGTTAACTCAATACCACTCGCCCCTCTTTGTATTAAAGGTAAACCCACCAATTGCTCCAGCGATGCGATTTGTTTGCTTACTGCGCTTTGCGTAATACATAGGGCATCCGCTGCTTTAGAGAAACTGAGGTAATTAGAGACCGCGACAAACGTCCTTAATGCTCGAATAGAAGGGTATTCACTGCCTTTTAACATACTTCTGTTCCATTAAACTCTGCTTAGGCAAAGAGTAGAATATTCACGGCTTGAAGCAAAGTAAGATGCAACGTATGTGTGATTAGCTTCCTTTCTTATAAAAACTAGCTAAGCGTTTTTTGACGGATTAATCTACAAGAGTATTTTAGATGTTTATTTAATTTCTTTGAAAAATCTACAAATTAACAAGAATATTTTTCACATCAGCGATTAACCCCAATTTAGTATTGTTTATATAAAGTAAACAGACAGCTCTTTTTTCTATTTTTGTTCGGCGATCTTTAGAGGATTGTCAGTATTCTATAAAATTAAATATATTTTTCATTAATTTAAAGTTGGCATTGCATTTGCTCTTTACTATTCGAACCTTCAATGGAACTTATATTAGGAGAACGAAATGAAAAGCAATGTTGTTACTTTGATTAGCCTTTTTTCTTTAGCAACGTTTAGTACTTTATCACATGCTGCGGACTCCAACGATCATGGTGTATATGTTGGCGCCAACTACGGTTACTTAAAAGTTGATGGACAAGATGACTTTGATGATGACAGCGATGTTATTCAAGGTTTAGTTGGTTACCGTTTTAATCCTTACTTAGCGTTGGAAGGTGGTTACATTGATTTCGGTAGCTATGGTAATAACCTAGCAAATGCCGAAACAGACGGCTATACAGCGGCTATAAAAGTTACCGCTCCCATTGCTGATCGTGTCGACCTTTACGCAAAAGGCGGTCAAATGTGGTACTCGACGGATTACAACGTTGCGGGCTTCCAAGGCAACAAAGATGATGAAGGTGTATTCGCTGGTGCTGGTGTCGGTTTTAAAGTTACTGATAACTTCTTAGTTAACGCAGAATATATGTGGTACGACGTAGAACTCAATGCGGAGAATGTCGCGAACGGTGCAAACACGGAAACAGACTTTAACCAAGCATCACTAGGTGTGGAATATAGATTTTAATATTGTTAACAACTCTAAGCCCTAATAAAAAGCGAAGCCTAAATAGCTTCGCTTTTTCTGAACTCAATCTAGTTGAGGATAATTGAGCGGTTTTTAGAATAATTGTTAGTGTCTTTTACTGTCACGCTACTATATTTAGAGCATTTCTAACATGACTGTCTAACCTTCTTACTAGTCTCGAAAAACAAAGTTTTATCACTCTATAAGTAATACTCGATAGGTCGATCGCTGCGCTACCTGACATTACATTCATGTGACCTAAAATACCGCGGACGTGTTCTGTATACTCGTTTTTTAGTTTTGAAATGTACGCCATAGCTTTAGCTAGTTGATCCCAAGCAGTAAGGCCTACGGTTGCTATTTGTTGTATTATATGACCCAGACCTGAAATTCTTAGTAAGGTCAAAATTGAAGAGACTATTTTACTTACCCAACCATCAGTCATTCGAGCATTATATCTATTGTTGAAGTCAAGAAATACGTTGCGTTCTAGGTAAGTTTGAGATTTGGGTTGTAGTGCCGACCACTCATTACTTGTAGCGGTATTGACATAACCCGGAACAGATTTTTTTCCTAGTCCATGAGCGCAGAAGTAGATGCCAGAACTTCCATCTAGCCGATACTCAATACCACCGTGAGTAAATGGCCAAAGAGGAGACATAGGAACTGGATCTGCACCATGAGTGCAGCGATATGAAGAATCTAACTCCCTTCTTGCGTATGGTTTAAAGCCAACTTTTGGTGCGCCAAAAGTATATAGGTGTACGCTATAGCCGTACTGACTCTTCACCCAATCTGCCGCTAATGAAGCAAGAGCACCACCTAAACTATGACCTACACAGTGTATTGCCTTCGGTGCTTTCATGTTCTTTTTCGAATAACCAGCGATGTATGCTGCAAGTTGTGGCTTTATCGTATTGAAGAGATTTACAAAACCTGCATGTACCCTGTAACCTGATGAGGTACCTGATATCCCAATGTTTCCATCGGTCATAATGTCGCCGATGTTTGCTTGAGTGCCACGAAAGGAAAATACTAAAGTATCGGTAAACTCGCCCTTACCTCGACCTATCGCTACAAAATCTGATGTCATTCCACCAAATCCCATAAAGCCACTTGTCGTTCCTTTTTTGACATCATTCCTTAGATCAAATGTAAAAAACTTTGCTATATAACCACTAACGTTACGAACATTAGTTGCGAATACAGAATAAGGGATTTCTGCGATTCTAGATGATAGCTTTGGTGAGAGTGATTGCATTCTTTAATTTCCATATAAATCAGAGTCAATATATCCAAATAAATCACATTGACTATTTACGTAGTAGTCATCGTTTTCGTCATCATCAATTGAAAAAGCAAAGTACTTAAGAGGGTTTGCTGCATCACAGACTAGATTAGCCATATTGTTTTTTACGTAATCCTCTATTTCATAGCCATCGAACGAACCTTCCCAAATAATAACGCTTTCATCAATATCTAGTTCTGTGGTTAAAACAATAGTTACATAATGTTCAATAAGCGGGATCTTAACGCTCTCTTTGTTCTCATACACAGGAGAAAATTCAAACCGACCATTGCTGTCAGTAAATGTTGATAAGTCTATTGATTTTCCTGAAGCGCTTAAACCAATACTAAGACTAACCTTTTGGTTATCAATCGGCTTCCCTTTTTTTGTTAGCACACCATTGATTTGTGGTGTGTATTGGTTAACTTTATCGCTATTCAATATACTCTCTCCAAAACTCATATTAATGCTCAACAATATGATTGTAATAAATCCAACTAAGTAATTTCTCACATCGACTTTTTTCATTTTAAAAATCTATAAATGTATATGTATTGTGTGTTTTTACAATATTTAATGCTAACTATGTGATTCGTACTGCATTGCCCTTGTAACTTGTGAATTTGAAAATTACATTTTTAGATTTATGTTTATCTACTTGACCGATTTTTATTAGCATTAATAAAGTTTAAATCTGGAATACTCAGTCTACGCTAACCTTAGGTAGTTATATTGTATTGGATTTTTTAGGCTTTCATCAGGTAATGTGGAAGCAAAATAAACGAGAGCTATCGAATGGGAAAGAGCTCTATAAATACTAGGTTTCAGACAATGAAATCGTATTGAAAATAGTTAATTAGTCGCTTGCTCAAGAGGTGTTTTTATTACTTTACATCGTAATGCTAGATTGACTTGATAATTTATTTTTCCGCCAATTGTGATAACCAAGAACAAAAGAAAAGGCTTATTGAGTATCTTTTGATGGTTAGTGATAAACCCAAATTGTTCAACTTTAACCCATCATAATTCTATAACTTAGATTTAGCACTCGTAGTTGTTGATACCCCAAAAACTTAGAACACTTTAAATCGAAGAGCATATAGTACACACTTTTTGTCCTTGAATGAGTTCTTCTGAACTTCCATGTGTTTTTGGTGGTGTATTTATGAGCGTATCGCCTGTTACTTAATACTCAACGAGTTTTTAAATCGGTGTACGTTCAGAGTTATGCAGTAATGCTCGTGAAAAGTTATCAGGTAGCATGAGTGCGTGAGAAAAGAAGACAATGTGGATAGTGGATAGTGGATAGTGGGTTGTTGATACAAAAAAGGCCACCCGAGGGTGGCCTTTTCCAAACGTTTGGTGGGCTGGCGGGAGTTGAAATGGTTTCTCACTTTTCATAAATTCAGTAACTTATAACGATGTTACCAATTTGGTGTTGCATCAAATGTTACATCAATTTCCTGCTTAAAAAGGAACTGAACCCGCGTCCATGTATTCCTAAATCATTTAAAAATACTAGCTTTTTATAGCAATTCAATCTAAATAAATAGGGCTGATACTGAGCATTTTACCCATCCTCACCATCCATTAATAGCGATTTTAACGCATCGGGAGAAGAAGGGAGTAGTCCGACTTTTAAGCCAAATGGTTTGAATACCTTGTTGAGAATCTCTGTATTGTAGCTGCCCCGATCATTCTCTATATCTGAGAGTGTTTTTCTTGAAACACCGACGAGTTTTGCGAACACATCCTGTTTGAGTCCCAGTATATTAATACGTAAATATTTCAACGCTTGACCTTGCGTAAGTTTACCAAGCAAGAGTTGCTTGATGGTTTTGCTTGCCTCGGTTTTGCGTTCTGATGGACGAGTGGAGGGGGCGATTTTTGAGACTCTCTGATTTATTGAAGTTTTGGGCGATGTATTAACTACATATCTCTCTGATATCTCGTGAGGTGCATCTCGATTGGCCCTTAAACGAGCTATGACTTCTTCTACAGACTCTCTTTTTTCTGGAGCACTTTTATTCATAGCAGCCTCGCTTCATCAGATCCTCTAAAGCTTATGAATTAGTTATTAATGTTATGAGTAAAAAATTACTCATAACATTGATTCTTAGATGTTAATGAGTATTTTCTTACTCACTTAGCTTTTATCTAGATCTCTGAGGTGATCAAGTAAGTATTCTGTGTAGTAAAGCGGCATCACGATGTGCTCCTTCTCTGTTGCTGGAGAGCCTTGAGTACCTGTAAGTTTGATTGTCTTGTGGGGGTTGCACTTCTCGATGTAGGATTGCAATGATTTCGCACGGGTTCGCTTACCACTCTTTACTTCTACAGGCACAATTCGACCTAGGTCATCAGCGATAATGAACTCTATCTCTGCTCTTGCGTCTCCCCAAGAGAAACTTGGTTCAATACCTAGCGCAGCGATTTCCTGTTGAACATAGTTTTCGGCGACATATCCCTTGTATTCATAGCCTTGCTGTTTGATTTCACGGTAACCAGTGCCGAGCATATGGTTCAATAGCCCGACATCAAAGAGAAACAGTTTAACCGTATTTTCCTTCTGATAAGCAGCTAAAGGAGAACGAGGCTGTCCTTCAATAGGATGATTTTTTAAAGCAAGCCGACACTTGTGAAGCCATGTGATCGCACTTTCATACTCAGCATAGCGAGACTTGCGTTCGTGAACTCCCTTGAATTTAAACCGTTTAACGGAGTCGTCGAATACCGAAGATAGTTGAGCGGGAATGCTTCGAAATACTGATTCGATTAGCTGTGCATCCACTTTTCCAGAGTACTTTCCGAAATCACGCATGTAGCCCTCAATTAAGTTCCTATGGACTTCAGACACGGCTTCAATGCGTTCAATAATACTGAGTTCTGAGTTTTCGAACCATGAGTTTACGGCTTCAGGCATGCCGCCAACAAAATAATAGTCGGTCAGTAGTTCGATTAATTTTGTATGAGCTGCTGGAGAATTCAGCTTTTGGTCAAATGCTTTTTGCAGTGCTTTTTCTCCAGATGCCCACAAGAATTCCCTGAAAGTCAGTGGCCTTAAATTGTGTTGCTCAACTTTTCCAACGGGAAAGGACGTGAGCAATCCGATATTTGAACCACTAGCAGCAACATAAGCTTTGGGAGCCTTTTCTGCAAAGTACTTAAGAGAGGTGACCGCTCTTGGACATTCACCAATTTCATCTAAAATAAGAAGATCTGTCGATGGTTCGAAGATTTCTCCTGTTAAGAGTTCAATGTTGGTGATGATGTCATCAGGGTTTAGAGAGCCTGAAAAGGCTTCCATTAACTCAGGGCTTTCTAGAAAATCGATTCTTAGGACATTTTCGAATGTACTTCCTAATAGTTCCTGCAATAGGAATGTTTTACCAGTTTGTCTAGCACCGTCAATCAGCAAAGGCTTCCTTGTCGGCTTGTCTTTCCAGGTGAGTAGGTTTTCAAGTAGTGTTCGTTTCATCTAGCCACCTCAGTTAAAGTGCTTATCTGGTCGATTGTTTATTACATAAAAATGCGCAATAAAATGCAAGCGTTAACATTTAAATGCGCATAAAAATGTATTAAATAACACTTTTATGCGCGTAAAAGTGTTATGTGTGTATTTGTGCGAATGATAGTGTTGGGATTGTGAAGGGAGGTGATGAATCTATGCATCATTTCTGATTGGTTGCTTGGCAAGGTGATCAATTATCGCAGCGAGAAAGCCCTAACGGACTTTCAGATGCCGAAGTTTCTTGCTGTCTAGCTCTTATAGGTAATAAGCTTTATTAGTAAGTAATCCACTAGTTAATAAGCTGACAGAACCCTTGGGGTTAGAAATGAATGTGGTACTACCGTCAGCGATCACTTTCTCTACAGCATCATGTTGATGCCCTGCAACCCAATACCTAGCTCTTGAGATCAACTCATTACTCAACCCTGCATGATAATACGGAGCATAATCGTTGCTGGCATTTTGCTCGAAAGCAAAAGCTTCTTTAGATGGAAGGTGGTGAGATATTGCTATATCAACTTTCTCTGGAAAGTTGTTAATGAATGCTTTGTGCTGCTCTTCAATCATTTGATGGCTGATGTACTTTGTATCATTCATCAGTTCTGAGTACGCATCAATCAGTGTAGACGAGTATGTGTGAATAGGAAACCAAAGAGTTCCCCCATAAATGCTATATCCATGTAAATCAATTGACTCATTATTCAAAAAGAACAGGTTTTCAGTTGTATCACTATGAGCCTTAAGCTTGGCTAGTACGGAACCCCTAGAATCTTTGAGAACGTCAGAGTTAGCACTAGATTTGCACCCAACGGACGTACTTCTATGGCGGTAGGATTTACTCTTATTGCTATACCATTCATGGTTTCCTGCAATCATTATCACAGTCTTAAAGTGGCGGCAAAGTACATTCTTCACATACGCCATGCCTAAGAGGCCGTTCGCTGTGTCACCTGCAACGACTAAAGTGGCTTCGTTATCGAAGCTATACCAGAAATCACGGCGTATTCCGTGAATGTCGAGATGCAGATCGGAAACAACGTAAAACTTCAAACTATCATGACCTTAGAGTTGATTGACTTCTCCATGGTACAGTGTTTTTTTAGATTAGAGAAGTGAGCACATACGCTAAGTGCTTTAACATCAGTAGCTTAAAGTGAAACCTCCATGGAAGACAATGATTGGACGCTTTGTTTGATTTTTCGGCACTAAGATTTAGACACTAACTTTTAGTGTCTAAATCTTAGTGGTTTATAACTGTCTGAAATTAATCGTTTTTATTGTAAAAAGTTAAGATTTTTTGCTGAGGAAACTTCTCAGAGGCTGGCGAGAGTGTAATTGTGCTACAGCCGTGTGTACGGCAGGCATTTTTATGAGCGAGGCTGATATGAAGAACGAGGCTAAGGCTACAAGAAGTGATAACGAGCAAGCCGAATCAAAGGATAGTAAGGTTACGCTAAATGGACTTCTTGACTTGCTTGATCACGCTATCTTTACAAATACTGATAAGCTAGTTGAAGTAACTGAAGCCCTCAAAATAGAACTGGAAGAGATCATTGATGGCTATCAAGTTGGCCTAGACGGAAAGTATCAAGAACAATCACCATTCGAGTCTGCACAGCATGAAGCTGTGCTACCCAAGCGGCATGCGCCGCAGTAACGAGTGTTCGGTATCATGCAAGATAGCCTTCTTGCAGTGTATTCTCTAATTCTTTGCCGAGAATAATCTCAAAGTCAGTAAATACAGCAATAGGGCGGCAAGCGTTGCCTTTTTCCTCTAACTGGATGAATCCTTTTGATGATAAGTCGTCGAGAGTTCGTGAGAGTTCGCGGATATGATGACCGCTAATCTCCGCAAGCTCAGCTAGACTTTCAGGCTTTTCTCTATTGATCAGCAGCATTAGTTCGATATTCTCATTACACAGTAGCTTTGAGGCTTCATTTAGTGACGTGAACCAAAGCGTCGGTAGATGCTTGTTATGGCTAATGTTGCCTGCGGCCACACTAATCATATGCCTACGAATGAGATCTTCCGATGCAACCCCAATGCGAGCTTTCATGGGTATCCTTCTCAGAATGAAGTAACGGAACCCTAGTGTATACGACGCTGTTCTGAAAGAAAAAGTGGATAGTTATATTCGCTATGCGAATGGACGCCATTTTCATGACAGAGAGGTCAAGAGAAACAACGATATCTGAATAGCCACCGACTTTATAGACATGCTTCGGTTAGACTCGTTTACTTGGTTTTATACAATTCAACTTATCCGAAGTGCACGATTTTGATCACCAACTATAACTCGTTTGTGCCCCATTCTGCGTTTCCACAAAAATCTTGCGAACTACCTTAGTAATAAAAAGCCATAATTTTCCTAATAGTAGGTAATGCACCAAGCGGCTAATTTGCATGTAATGTTAGGATATTGAAGGGGAAGCACAGTTTTATCGCAATATCATCCCTAGAATTGCACTTTATGCAACTTGCTGCTTTTGTGGTGAGCTTAGAGACTGAGCTTTTTATGGGATTTCATATGCTAATAGACATAACTCACTGTAATAACATTGACAGTGCCAGCTTAGAAATTGAAAAAGGTAAACTGAACATAAAATTTGCCCCGAATGGCACAGGCAAGAGCACTATAGCCAAAGCTTTAATCTCTAATGGTGATGAAGACAAGCTTTCTGAGCTAATGCCTTTTAAGCTGAGAACTCTCAATCCAGATCATCTAAAGCCTAAGGTAACAGTTACAGAAGAGTTGAACACAGTAATGTGTTTTAACGAAGATTATGTCAGTCAGTTCACATTCCAATCAGATGAACTCTTGAGTAATAGCTTCGATATTTTTATTCGTAATGAAGCATATGTTGAGACTGAGAAAGAGATTGAAAATATTGTTAAAAATATCAAGATGTTGTTCTTAAACAACGTTGAGCTAGACACGTTGATTGCAAACCTGAAGGAGTTAGGAGCTGCATTTAAGCTGACAAAAACAGGAATCTCAAAGGCCTCGACAGGTATGAAAGGCTTGTCTTCTGGGAATAAAATTGAACATATTCCTGCTGGTTTAGAGGTATATCAGCCATTTATTAGAAGTTCTAGCAACGTAAACTGGATAGATTGGCAGACCAAGGGACAAAAAGAGTTTTCTGAAATATCAAATTGTTGCCCATTTTGCTCTAGTGACACGCAGGACAAGAAAGAGCAGATAGAAAAAGTTGGGAAGGAATATGATAAAACAGTCATCAAAAACCTTGTTGGCATAATCGCTGTCATAGAAAAGCTAGGAGATTATCTTTCGGATGATACTAAAGAAAAGCTAACGGTAATAACCTCTCTACCCAATGGCTTAGGTAAGGAGCACGAACAATTCTTAAGTGATATAAAAAGCCAAATTGATAACCTCCTTGAGAAGCTTGAACTACTTAAAAAACTCAATGGGTTCGATTTTAAACAAGGTGAAAAAGTTAATGAAAAATTAAGTGATTACAAATTGGATTTGCAATTTTTCGCAATTATCGACTCAGAAAAGACGCGAGAAGCAATTGCCTCAATTAATGATTCAATTGATGACGTCAGTAAACAGGCTGGCAAGCTTCAAGGTAAAATCAACATACAGCGGGCAGGAATGCAAAAGCTTATTGTTAAGCATCAAACAGATATAAACAATTTTTTGTCTTACGCTGGGTATAAGTATGCAGTCGAAATTTCTGGTGAGGATGACCAATCGCAGTTAAAACTTCGACATGTAGATTACAATGATTTTGTTAGTGGAGGCGATCAACACCTAAGTTATGGTGAAAGGAATGCCTTTGCAATCGTCTTATTTATGTATGAATGTTTAGCTAAAAAGCCAGACTTAATTGTATTGGATGATCCCATCTCATCTTTTGATAAAAATAAGAAGTACGCAATATTAGAGATGCTATTCCGTAGGAAGTCAAAAGAGTGCTTACAAGGTGATACAGTCCTGATGTTAACACATGATGTTGAGCCAATTATTGATACCGTGAAAGCTGTTTCTGAGCAGTTTAATAATACAGTGAGAGCATCTTTCTTAAAGTTCACTCAAGGGGAATTATACGAGCAGTCAATAACAAAGGCTGATATCAAGACTTTTTCTCAGATCTGTAGTGGCGTTATAGATAAAGAGTGTGATGTAATCCTTAAGCTCATTTATCTTCGACGAAATTATGAAATCTTGGATGACAGAGAAGATGCTTATCAAGTGCTTTCGAACTTGTTCCATCTACGAGAGGCTCCTGTTGATAAAAGAGAACCTATTGTTGGTGAAGAGTATCCTGAAATGGATCCAGAGAAATTTGATTTAGGCTGTTCAACTATTGCTAATAGAATCACCGATTTTGACTATGCTGCTACTTTGGAACGTTTGAAAAATCAAGCTTCTTTAAAAGAAATTTATGAAGGATGTGGTAACGGTTATGAAAAGCTGCAAGTGTTTAGGCTGTTCAATATGGATGTTAAAAACTCCGTTATACGTAAATTTATTAATGAAACTTACCATATTGAGAATGAGTACATCTGTCAGCTTGACCCTAGCGAGTTCGATCTCATACCTGAGTATGTCAGGATAGAATGCGATAAATATTTAGGAATAGAGTGAATTAAGGCTCAACTCTAGCAATACTGGACACTTAGATAAGCGCTTTTGCCATACTTGAATTAATTTATAGAATGTTAAATTATAGATGGCGCTGACACGTTTCTGTCCAAAAGTGAGTTGTGTGTGTGGTTTTTGGGAGTGCCAGCATCTGCCTACTTGTGATTCGTCACTATTAAGTGCGTGTTTCTTCCAACCCTTTTCAAATCTCGAATCGCAGCTTCTTTTTTCGCAATTCGCAGAGGCCGATCTGAAGTTATAGTATTGTTGATAATATCAATAGCATCACGCTTCGTATGTGTGAACTCGATAACGCCGTAAGGTGTCTTAAACTCTCCCTTGCGTCCAGTCGTCATGATCGTAATTCGATCAAGCATTACTTGGGAAATAACACTGTATTCCGAGAGTGCCGATTCTAGAGAGATGTAGTTGTACTCTCCTCGTCGCAAGCATTTAGCAATGTATTCAATGGTATAACCGTCCTTATGACGACTGTATGAGAATACATAAACCCCGTTGCACACCCGCTCTAGTACTCCAGCTTTCACCAAACGAGGTAAACTTTGCTGGAATGCTGTAAGTGAATCATCAAAAAATAACCTCCTGAGGTCACTTTTTCGATAAACGTGTATGCCTCGCTTGTCAAACTTATACAGACGCTCCAAAGCGGTCTTAATCTTCACTTCAATACTTATAAGTAGTCATAAAAAGTAAGTTTAGCATATATTTTTGTCTACTTGTGATTGAGGCTAAAGCACATCGGTAGTCGCTGATAGCCTAGTGATTCCTGACTTGTTTTTCCGAGTTAGGATCCTAACTCGGAATTTTTGGGATGAATATGGTTACTTTGAGACTAGGGGAAATAGCTGTACTAAGCGCAGCCAGATTCCGATATTCATTCTTGGTTAGGATCCTAACGTGGAATACGTAGTGATGAATGTGGTTGCTGTGAGGCTAGGGAAACCGAAGCACTAATCGTAGCCAGATTCCGATGTGTATTTTCGGTTAGGATCCTAACTCGGAATTTGTAGTGATGAATTCGGTTGCTATGAGGCTTGGGAAATAGAATCACTAATCGCGGCCAGACTCCGATGCTCATTCTCGGTTAGGATCCTAACCGAGAATTCATAGTGATGAATATGTGGTTCTTTGAGGAGAGAAATCGCAACACTAATAGCCCAGAATCTGATCTTTTTCATTTTTAGGTAGAAGTTTAACTAATTATTATTTTTCTAATTTAATAATTAAAAAACAAACGGTTTTTATTTAATAATTAAATGTTAACGTGATTTTTAAAATAGTGATTAAAGGTCCTTTACAAAGAGAATATTACTTGATAAATATAAGAGTCATTGAATTTATCTATATATATCAAGAGGGTTGTCGATATGTCTCAAGTTTTGGTTTATTCTAAACGTAATCGTGAAATGAGTTATCTATCTGCAAGAGAAGAACGTGAAGCTAAGCCAAATAGATTTCAAATCGTTTATAATGATATTTCGGATGAAGAAGCATTACGTAGAGCAAACTCTATTAATTTAGATGAAAAGAACAATGTTCCTCAAGTTCGTTTAAAAAGACAACCTATTAAGGAAGAGAAAGAATGCCGAGTGCCTGGCTTGTATGGTTGTAACCGTTATAAGTCAAGAAAAAATGAGACATTCAACGTGTTCTAACGTTGTTCTTTTTTTGCACAACGTTAAAGCCTATGGACTTGTATCAGGCAAGTGATAAAAGCCTTAAAAATTCCGTCATTAAAGCAGGTGGCAAGAGAATTTGCCAAGATTGGCAATCAATGTGCCAATGCTGGCATTGAAAGTGTCAGTAGTGGCAGAAGAATTTTTTCAATAATTTAATCTTTCTTCGTCATAAACTTCCTTTTTTAAAAGGTCAACCTTATATTAGAATTATAACTTTATAATAGTTATAACAGTTATAACAGTTATAATAGTTATATCATGAAAAATTAAATAAATAAAATTTAATTTTTTATGTTGGATTTTAATGTCAAGGTGTTTTTAAACTGAATTTGTTTTTAATTATATATAAATAACTTTAGAGTAATGATATTTGCCTATGCGTATTAATTTATTTACTCGATTTTTATTAAGGCAAAGGTGGTTTGCCAAAATTATTGACTAGTCAACTTTAGCGAGATGTAAACACCCCTGTAGTATCAACAAACATCCGTTTTCTGATACCAGACGGGAATGAAGTGTTTGCGGTCTCATAAAGTAGGGTTCGGATTTTTATGACACCTAGCAGGTTGATGATACCAATTGTGATGCCAAAAGGAGTGAGTAGTGAATAGTATTGGACGGACATTCGCTTATTGTCGTGTATCGACTAGTGAGCAAACTGTGTCAAATCAGATCTTAGCTATCAGAAATGCTGGCTACGATATTCAAGAACACCGAATTGTCCATGAAACAGTTTCTGGTAGTGTGCCTGCAACAGAACGACGTGAGTTCAAAATGTTGATTGAGCATAAACTAGAGCCAGGGGACAAACTAGTTGTACTTAAGCTTGATCGACTTGGAAGAGATAACATCGATGTTCAGCATACGATCAGTATGCTGTTAGAAAAAGGTGTTACGCCAATTTCTCTGGATCTGCCGACCGCTGATCTAAGCTCGGCGGAGGGACGATTGATGCTGCAAATGTTCTCAGCATTTGCTGAATTTGAGCGAAACCGTATTCGAGAGCGGACATTGGAAGGGCAGGCTAGGGCTAAATCTGAGGGTAAGCGGATTGGGCGACCAGAAGCCATCAGTACAACTCAAAAAGTTCAAGAATGTAGATCAAGGGGACTGAGCCAATCTAAGACAGCAAATGCTCTAGGCATCTCCGTCCCCACGGTTAAGCGGCATTGGAACAAGCGGCTAACTGAAAGAGTTCAATGAGAACAATGTTCCATGATACCGAGAGGCGGAGATCTACCAGTCAGTAGTAGTTATCAGCTAAGAGGTTTAAACGATATTGTAAGAACCTTGTTCTCGCTAGCTTATCGAATAATACCAAGTTCTCTCGCCGACATTCAGTAGAAGTCTTATCTTTCGCTAGTTTTGAGTAAGCTGCTAATTGATGTCTGATAATCATATCGAGAATGAACTGCTCTTTACTCAGAACAATGTTCTTATGGTAACCCTAAAATAGTAAAGATTGGTTATTTGAATAATTAATAAAAAACAGAAGCATAATAAATATGTTCTAATTACTGGTATCCGTCTCGTTATTTGCTTATTTCGTCTTGAAGCCGTTGCCATAGAGGCTTCAATTGTCTTTTGATACTTTTTGAGTTCATAATCTTGGCTGCTCGGTAGCCGTATGAGAGGAAGTTTCTTCTTCCTCTGTAAGAATACAGGCGATGGAGCTTTCTCTTGTAAAGCTGATTCTGTTCTGGTTCGCCTTTACTTTTACGTATTCTGTTCTCTTTCTCCATCGTTTTCTTGGCCAATTTAACACCGCCTTTCATTTTTTCTGAGTAGCGAGCGAGGGCTGTAGAACGAAGAAAGATAGAATGTCCATCGAATAAGAAACCTAGATATTGAAGCGGTTTCTGTTTGCCAAATTCGTCAAATGAGCAAAGTTGTCCATTATGGAATTTAAAATCTCTGATTTCTGTTTTATCGCTGTTTATCTGTACCTTTAGTGCTGTAATTTTACTATTAGCCAGCTTCTCAACAGTATCTCGATACTCTGATGGAACAATAAACAGCATATCGTCACAATATCTAAAGTACTTTCCTCCGATAGAGTCAACATAATTCTTCATGTGTTTATCAAATGAGAACATGTAGATGTTAGAAAGTAATGCGCTGATTGGAGAGCCTTGAGGAATGCCCATAGCACCATTTGGGTTTGGGTTTATCAAACCAGAACCACGAACTTTTTCTCTGAATTCAAGTGGGGTACAGACGCGATTTCTTCCATTCGCTTTTTGGTTGTATTGAGATATACCAAACGTTTTGAAAAGCTCATCTCGTTCGACAGTCGAAAACTTGGTTAGAGATCGAAAAACGTTGTAGTGATCTTTTGGAAGGTGTTTGACTTGGAGTAGTTTACTCCATTCTTCTTTTAGAATTCGATGGTCAAGAGTGTTAAAAAACTTAGAAAAATCGAGAGCGATAACTGAACACTCTTTCATTTTACGTATGTAATTAAAAGCATCGTCCGCGAAATGGATATTACTTTTTCCATCAAGCTTTCTAAATGCTAAAACCGATTCATGTAGTCCTGATTTTTCAACTTTTTGTTCGTATAAATTAGATAGTTGATTAGCGTAGTAAGCATAAATATGGCTATCTATATGAGAAGAGTATGCTACCTCTCTTGGCTTTGGCTTGCGGTAAAGTTTACCCGTAGAAGTATCTCTATCAAGTTTAGTTAGCTGGAAACTGTAGGAGATAAAAGGGAAAAATGCGTGCCTGGCAACAGATGTTGTACTCGTTACGATCTTTTCTGCTTTTGTTCCAGATACAGGTACATCAAAGTGAAGGTAATTTCGTTTTGTATACCAGAGTGGAGCGGACACCTTTTTCATACTTTGAGCGCACAAGTTCTAGCAAAACCCAAGAGGAGTGGACATGCGGCCTTTCCGTATATCCCCTTGGGCTTTAACTAACTGGCCTAACCAATCATCTGGCCCCGAAAGGCACTCGCCGCGATCTATTAGAAATGATGTATAATGTAATCTGCGATGGAGACTATATGATGATAATCGTACACCTCATGACAATGTTGTTGTCTTGGCTCAGCAAGCGCAACGGTATTGACAATCTGTCACAAACCTCCACGCCTTTCGCGTGAAGCTCCGACAGCATATTGATTTTTATATATGCAATCAAGTCTTTATTGGTGTCTTGTTTCTCATCACTTGCTGCTTTATGTTTCTTGTGTGGTTAGACTTTCTCAGTCGCCTTTGCTTGAAAATGAGCTTGAAATTTCCTATCCACTCTAATTTTCATAACAGAGAACAATGTTCTCTGAGTAACGAGTTGAGTAACAGGGTATTGGTGAGCTGGCTATTGATACTGCGAGAACACTGTTCTCGCTCAAATTATCAAAATTTAAAGATTGAGTATTTGATTAACAAATAAAAAATGCTTCGAGGAGAACTATGTTCTACTCAAAGCTTGTTACCTGAGACTTTGGGTAGCTGAATCAGTCTGCTTTCTCTACAACCATGTCACTTTGCTCTGCAAAGTGAATCAATCGAGTGATATTGCTGAGGCTCCACTGGTTGGTAATCGCTATCACCTCGTCGTTAGGCAACGTAATTAGCGCATCTTCATCGCTGTGGAAACGGCGAATTCTACCTTGAGGGATATCATCCGCTAGGATGGCAATGCGTCGTCTTACTGGCTCGTTAAATGCGTTGAGTACATCATTCAAGCTTTGTGGCTGATGCTTCTCGATCCAGTCTGTGACTAACGCTAGCGCGAGGTGACGCTTTTTATAGGTATGACCGTTATAGCGGTACTCCGAGTAATCTTTTTCGCCTTTTTGAACGCTTGTGCGCTGCTCGGCACGCTTCTCGCGGAACTTCACCTGGTACTCTTCTACCTCGGGTACAGGGATGATCTGTTCGGCATTGATCAGTACATCTTCTTTGTAGCGATAGGGCGTGAGGCGCACACAACTGATATCGATGCCTTTGTCACGCAGCCACAATACAGAAGTGGTGAGTTCTTTACCGAAATCTGCTGAGGCTAAAACGATTCGAACATCGTTACCAAAGTCATCCAAGCTGTTTTCATCCAGATCGACAAACTCTAGAATGGCTTCGCGGGCCTCAATCTCTTGGCTTTCTTTCTTCAGGTATTGGGCATAGTAGTCACACGCTTTATCGAACGTCATGGTAGAGATCATTGCGGCATAACGTAGCGCTTGAAGTTCCATATGCGCACCGATTTCATCCCGCTTAAGCTCAATGACCACTAAGTTGGCGTTTTTATCGATGGCTAACAGGTCAATGCGGCGACGGCTGTCTTCCCAATCAGAAAACTCTTCTGATATCACCAAACAATCAGGCGCGATGGCATCAATACAGCCTTTCAGCGCTTCTTGTAAATCGTGCCTTTCTTGCAGCCCTTCGGCTGCAAAGGTGGTTGGTGTCAGTGCGGTGAGGTTTTTATTGGCGATATTATACAGGCTCATAGTTACACCACCTGGTCAACAATAGCGTCAGTGAGGTACTGCTGAGTGGATTGAGACTCTTTTAAGCGAGCTTTGAGTTGATCGCAAATGACTATCAGAGCTTTAGCCTTTTCTACTATTCGATACTGCTTATTCAGTGGGTATAAAGGCAATGTGATGTTTATCATCCGTGTTAAGCCCAAGTCTTTATTTCCTATACCGTTAGTATATGTCTGAGATTGTATATAACAATGCGGACTATTTAGAGCAAGGGCCAAGTATTCATTCAACAGTTTATCATTCGGTATTTGTAACACTGCTAAATGAACCCAAACACTAAACTCAATATCCAAATCATTTACTTTGGCAATTCCTGTTGTGCCACCTTTCGTATATAAAACATCACCTTTTTTTACTTTAACTCGTTTACAAAACTCTTCATGATCTTCGTGAGATACATATTTAGCACTTTCCATATCTATGTTAGAGCTAGAAATGTTACGAGTAGAAAGAAAAGGGACTCCTTCATTTTTCTCTACATACTGAGGCGAAAAATGAGGCCCATCAGCTACCGTAAAACATAAGTCACCCAACCTCACCCACTCAGCACCATCCTCTAAAGCAAACGGCCTATCTAGCTCAACCCAATCTTTCATTTTCTTAGGTTTACGTATAATTTTTTCTTTTATTAAAGATGCTTTTTCCTCAGCAATACGCTCAAGCAACTTTGCAGCAGGCTCATCATTTGGATCTTGCGAAACCAACTTACCCATCACCGCCAGTTGTAGAATGGTTTGCTTAAGCTGGTCGATGCTTTCTTCAGTAGTGAATAAGGTATCGAAATGCTCACTGATTCGCGCCCAGTTTTGCATTAACTCGTCAGCATCGGCAGAGTTGGTGAGTGTGTCCAACAGAGTTGTCACCAGCACTTGATGCGCTTCGATACTGGCTTCGGTTTGTTGCTCTAGCTGATCGCAGAGTGCCATTAGCTCATCGACTTTGGCGACGATGCGTTTCTGCTGATTGAATGGTGGTACGATAAACAACAACTGCTTTAACGCCGTCGCGTTTACATTAGGTTGTCCTGTTCCAGCAGAGTTTTCAATCAGTTGCTTCCAGTACAACTGGCTTCCTAAAAATACCTTAGTAAATGGCGCATAGACTGCTTGAACTCTTTTTACACGTATCAAATATGATGCAAAGACGGCTTGTAAGTCGATATTTTCAACAAGATATGACTTGCCTATAGTGCCACCTGTCCTAGCAATTAAAATATCATCATTTTCAAGTAAGTAAGATTTAGCTTTTTCTTCAGTAATATCACAAGCTGGGACTGTCCCCCAGTTCACCTTATCATTCTGAATGTCAGTAATTCTAAGCAGTCTGACTCCTTCCGAATTGGATTTTGCTGAAGCTGTATACCCATAGTGAATATCACTACTTAAATTTCCTAGCCTCGTCCATTCCCAACCCTTTGGAACATTAAATGGAGCTTCTTGTTCAGTAACTTCAGGAAGAGCTTTTTGTTTCTTAATCTTCTTCTCTTTCACTAACTGCGTTTTTTCAGCAGCAATACGCTCAAGCAACACTGAAGCAGGCTCATCGTTAGGATCTTGAGGAACAAGCTTGCCTCGAACCGCTAACTCCAGAATTAGCTCACGCAGCTTTTTAACCCCATATAGCTCTAGCTTCTTATTGCTACCTCGACCAGAGGCCGATTTGGTCTTTACTGCGGAAGTCCAAATATCAATATGCTCGGTAATCAGGTTTTCTACAGCCATTATTGTGCTCCACCTTGCTTTTTACCTTGAATGGTAGAGCTAAGAGCATCACCGAGAATGCCTTTTAGTTGGTCACGCAGTGCTTTAATGTCTTGTTGCTGCTGCTGATAGCTCGCCAGCAACTCTTCAGGGTCATGGCTGACTACTTCGTCCTGATACGGGTTTTTAATATCAAGGTTAAAGTTGCGCTCGACAATATCCTCAATCGACACTTTCCAAGCTTGCTTGGTCTCGATACGGCTAGCGAATCCATCAGCCTCGATACCCCACCAATCGATCTCTTGCTGGAACTCCTCAAACTTCATTGGTTTGGTTTTGCTGTAGTTCTTCACGCCCTCAGGGTAGGGGTGTTCATAGAACCACACTTCTTTGGTTGGTTGGCCTTTGGTAAAGAACAGTATGTTGGTCTTAATACCTGTGTATGGGTTGAACACGCCATTAGGTAAGCGAACAATCGTGTGCAGGTTACACTCTTCCGTCAGCATCTTTTTGATTTTGGTTTTTACGCCTTCACCAAACAAGGTGCCATCAGGTAACACCACACCAGCGCGACCATCTTTATCCAATACTTCCACAATAAGCTGCAAGAACAAATCGGCCGTTTCACGAGTCTGCATTTCTGCTGGGAAGTTCTTTTCAATCCCGTCCTCTTCTGTGCCGCCAAACGGTGGGTTAGTCGCAATCACATTGATATTGCTGTCCCAGTTTGAAAGCGGCTTGTTAAGCGTGTTGCCATGCTTGATCTGCACAGGGACTTCGATGCCGTGGAGCATCATATTGGTGATGCACAGCAAATGTGGCAGTTGTTTCTTCTCTACACCATGGATTTGCTTTTGCAGTGTTTGGTGGTCGGCTGCGCTTGTCACGTAGTTCTCTTTGACGTGATCGAATGAGCACGCTAGGAATCCGCCCGTACCGCAGGCGGGATCCATAATCTGCTCACCTAGTTTAGGGTCAAGACGATTGACGATAAAACGAGTCACCGCGCGAGGGGTGTAGAACTCACCCGCATTACCTGCACTTTGTAGGTCGCGTAGGATCTGTTCGTAGATATCACCAAACAGGTGACGTTCTTTAGAATCAGTAAAGTCGATCTCGTTGAGCTTGTTAATCACTTGGCGCAGCAGTGTGCCATTTTTCATGTAGTTGAAAGCATCACTAAAGGCTTCTTTCACTACAAAACCACGTGGGTTGGTGTCTTTCGGTGCGGTTAGGTTTTTTAACGTCGGGAATAGGTCATCATTGATGAATTCCAGCAGCTCATCACCTGTAATGCCTTGGTTATCTGCCGCCCAGTTACGCCATAGGTACTTGGCTGGGATGGGTTCGCGGTAATCATCTAACTCGAACTCTAGCTCTTCCTCTTGAGCATCAAACACTTTAAGGAATAAAAGCCATGACATTTGGCCTAGACGCTGCGCGTCACCATCCACACCTGCATCTTTACGCATGATGTCTTGAATAGACTTGATAACTGAACTGATTGACATGGAGTTCTACTACTAACTGACTGAAAAAATTGGGGGAGATTATAGCAGAAATGGATCGAAGAAAATGAACTTATCGCTATGAAACTATGTTTGTAATTGTGGTTTAATAATGAATCAGTGATATAAATGAAACAATAAAAAATATAACCAGGTTGTCTAGAAAATGAAGGTTGAGTGTCCCCATTGTCACACTGACAATGTCATTGAATATGCAGAGCATATCTCGTGTGAGAAGTGTGAAAAAAGCTTCAAAGGCTTTAAATTTAGTAAACGGAAACTGGTGTCTGCCAGTACGGCATTGGTCGTGGGCGTGGTTGGTGGTTATAAGGTGAATGGTGCTTTTGATGAAGAGCGTTACCCATTAGAAGTAGAGTATGCCATCGTTGATACCTGCATAAACTCGTCAAAAAATATGGTGTCGGTGAGTTGGTATGAGAGTAAGCGAGAAACGTGTTTATGCGCTCTTTCACAAACGGAAAAGTCTGTGCCGTATTCCGATTACAAATCTGATCAAAACTTGTTTTTGAGTAACTTCAAGCTGAATGCGAGACGTTGTTCATAATAGAAAAATGAGGCAGCTAGACTGCCTCATTTATATCTAATGTGCTTAGCGTTTAGGTGTGTTGCCTCGACCTTTGCCTGAAGGCTTGCCAGTTGTGCTTGGGTAGTTTGGATTACCTTTCGGCGCAGTCTTTGGTGCAGAACTTGGTTTTGCCATGATGGTTCCTCCTATTTACCTTGTTTTTGGTTGTTGGCAGCAGCGCGTTGAGCGCGAGCCGCGAATGAATCTTTAGAGACTTGTCCGCCATTCTGTTTTGCTTGATTCGCTTGAATACGAGCAGCGGCTTCAGGAGTCATTGGTGCTTTGTTTTTAGACATAGTATTTTCCTTTTCATTAATTGAATGCTTGTCTCCGCTGAGACCATTGCATAGTAACTAGTAGGGTAGGGACAAATGGGGACAGCCCAAAAACAAAATCAAATTCGAACCATGATGGATGCGTTAGGTTGGAGCCATAAGCAACTGGCCGATGTATTATATGAAGAGCTTTATTGCTCTGAGTATGAGGAGCTTCATGATGTAGATCCCGAGGCTGTGAGCAAATTTCAACAGACGTTAAAAAAGCAACTTCGACGTCCTTCTACACCAGAAGATAGGCTAGAACGGTACGTAAAAATCGTATCAGAACACCCAGAGTTTATTGCTTTGGGATTGGGAGTTGTTGTGCCTAAATACGTAGGACACACATGTTTAAATCAATGCCTTATAGATGGGCTTTCCGAGATCTCCAACACACTAGATAATGAAAATGAATGCATAGATGCTTAATATGTTAAATAATGTGCAAGTTATGAAATTGTTTTAGGTGGGGAATATTCGGGGGACGCTATGTACAAGGGGCATTGGTACGATGTTATGGGAAAAGAGAGAACGGATCTTCGAGCTATGAGCCTTGATTTCGACTCATTAAAGTTGGCTATAGATGAAGCAATGAGCGTTTTGCCTGATACAAAACTGATCGTAATTAATGAGAATTTAGGCTGGGGTCTTATCTCTATCGAGGAAACCAAGCGGATGCTAATTTGTAAGGACTAGAAAGTTACCTTGCTATGCAGCTAAAACGAACTTTGTTGCTTTCCTCACTGTTTGATTTATAAGCAGCCCGTATCATAAAGCGTCTATGATACTTAAAGAGGTGCTTTGCATGACTTGCAGTTGTTGTAACAAACGTTTGAACGTAGGAATGATACACAAGAGAGATCCCCACACGGGCCAAAAATTTAAGTCCTGCCCTCATTGTTCCGATGCGAATGGAGGAGAGCATGTTTTTCATCCCTATCCATCGTCCTTTGGCAAAACTCCTGCTAGAGTGACGGCTAGGAACCCCGAAGGCTACCAGAGCTACTGTATCGATTGTCGCCGCCTAAATAAAGGTGAGCTATCTCATACATATATGAATGGAAAAACGTGCAGTAGTCTTGTTTAGGAATCGAATGAATTTATCCCAAGATGATGCAGTAAACTGGCTATCAATGCTCGATTCTGCGAGCGTTGATTTGCTAATAACAGATCCACCTTATGAATCTCTAGAGAAACACCGAAAGATCGGTACGACAACAAGACTTAAAGTCAGTAAGTCCTCAAGCAATCAATGGTTTGAGATATTCCCAAATGCAAGATTTGAAGAGCTACTGCGCGAAGTTTATCGTGTGCTCAAGAAGAATGCGCATTTCTATCTTTTCTGCGATCAAGAAACGATGTTCGTTATTAAACCGATTGCGGAAAAAGTCGGTTTTAAATTCTGGAAACCAATTATTTGGGATAAGGTTAGTATTGGTATGGGTTACCATTACCGTGCTCGACACGAATACATACTGTTTTTTGAAAAGGGCAAGAGGAAGCTTAATGATTTGAGCATACCTGACATATTGACTCATAAACGGGTCTATAGAGGGTATCCAACTGAAAAGCCAGTAAGTCTCTTGGAAGTTCTGGTCGCTCAAAGTAGCAGAGAAGGCGAGCTAGTTGTTGATCCGTTTTTTGGCTCTGGCTCGACCTTGGTTGCAGCTAAGAACTTGAATCGTCAGTGCAAAGGAAACGATATTTCCTCGTCTGCCCATGAGCATATTCGTCAGCGTTCGGATTTGGAACCTAAAAGGCGAATACAGTTAACGGCTACCTGAAGGTAGCCGAGTAGCAATGTGGGGTTGTGGGGATTAGGCTGATTGATAAATTTCAGCTTCCAGTTCAGAAATCGCTTCTAAGTATTGCTCTTTTCCGCCAAAGCACTTTTTGACGATTTCAGCAGGGCGTCCCATCTCGTCAAAAGGCTTAACTTTGAGTACATGAATATTCTCAATCTCTTGAACGCCTTCGTCTGCGTACTTGTTCAGTAGGTTGTTCAACACCTGCTGAGCCGTTTCACCGTACTTAGTGAAGTAGTTGCGCTTTTTGACGTTGTCAGCGCGTTCTTTTCTGGTGAGTGCTGGTTGGTCATACACGACATGACAAATCATGTCGAATGGGTCGAGATCTTTGCCTACTTCCAGCTCTAACGCTTCCCAGATAATACCTTCCTCTGCCAGTTCATCAATGATTGCTTGCTTTTTATCGGCATCTTGCCAGCGCTTAACAAAGTCATCCATTGAGGTGAACTGTTTTGCCATCGTCTTGCGGGTATAGTCTTTGAACGATTCGGTTACGAGTTTACCGTCGGCATCGTAGTATTGAACACGTTCGGCAATGGCTTTCACCGTCACACCGTTGACATGGAACTTTCTAACTCGGTTTTCATCCTGCCAATCATCATCGGAATTGCCACCGTCAGAAGGAGATGAACCTGAGTCGTATGGAGCTTCTGGTTCATGGATGCTTTCAGGGTCGATATCTTCCCCTTCAAATGGATTATGTTGTTCAAGTTCATCCTCACCATCGATGATCTCATCGAGTCCTTCATCGGTTTCGAAGTCTTCGGGTCTTGTTTCTTTAACTCGCTCGGGGACACCATCAAAGCGCTCATCAGCGAACAGTTCAGTCGCCTTTTTGAAGTCAAGAATGGTAAACCATAGCTTTCCGTAACGATCATCGATACGAGTACCGCGACCGATAATCTGCTTAAACTTGGTCATCGACTGAATGCCCTGGTCAAGAACAACCAGTTTGCAAGTTTTTGCATCGACACCTGTTGTCATAAGTTCTGAGGTGGTTGCGATAACAGGGTAAGCCTTTTTGGGGCTGATGAAGTTATCAAGCTGAGCTTTGCCGATTTCATCATCACCAGTAATTTTCATTACGTATTTTTCATTTTTAGCAACTTGCTCAGGGTTGCAGTTGATTAGTGCTCGTCGCATACGTTCTGCATGGTCAATGTCATTGCAGAAAACAATAGTTTTCGCCATCGGGTCGGTGCGCTTGAGGTAGCTGGTGATGGTCTGTGCAACCAGTTCTGTTCGCTCATCAATGACCATAGTTCTGTCGAAGTCTTTCTGGTTATAGATTCTGTCTTCGATGACTTCACCATGTTTATCGACTTGTCCTTTGGTTGGTCGCCAACCTTGTAAATCTACATCGATATCTACACGCACAACTTTGTAAGGGGCTAAGAAACCGTCTTCAATACCTTGCTTTAGAGAGTAGGTATAAATGGCATCGCCAAAGTACTCGGTGTTAGACACGATATCGGTTTCTTTCGGTGTCGCGGTTAGCCCTATTTGAGTCGCTGAACCGAAATACTCAAGAATCTCGCGCCATGCACTGTCCTCAGCGGCACTGCCACGATGGCACTCGTCAACGACAATAAGATCAAAGAAATCAGGATCGACCTGTTTGTATGCTTTTTGGTGCTCTTCTGGGCCAGTCAAAGCTTGATACAGAGCTAGGTGGATTTCGTAAGCGGGATCGACTGTTCGACCAGTGACTTTGGTCATAGCGGGGCCAAACGGCTGGAAATCGTTCCTCTTAGTTTGATCGACCAGAACGTTTCTGTCCGCCAAAAACAGGATGCGTTTTTTGGCTCGGGACTTCCACAGTCGCCAAATAATCTGGAATGCAGTGTAAGTTTTACCCGTACCTGTTGCCATAACCAAGAGTACACGGTTTTGTCCTGCTGCGACCGCTTCCACAGTTTTGTTTATCGCCTGTAGCTGATAGTAGCGCGGAGACTTACCGCTACCATCATCATGGTAATCTTGAGTAATAACTGGAAGGTGCTCGGTTTTATAGCCTTTCCAAACGCAGTACTTGTCCCACAGTTGCTGAGGTGTCGGGAAGTCTTCAAGTCGAATTTCAGTTTCGAGTTGAGCTGGGTTGGTTTTGTCGTGGAAGATAAAACCGTCGCCATTTGAGGCAAAGACAAAAGGGACTTCAAGTAAGCTGGCGTAATCTAGACCTTGTTGCATACCTTTGCCGATTTCATGCTTATTCGCTTTTGCTTCGACAACGGCTAGAGGCATACTCGGTTTGTGGTAAAGGACGATGTCCGCAGACTTAACCTTTTTCCTCGCCGCTGCCTGACCACGAACAATGACCTTACCGTCACGCAGTTTTACCTCTTGACGGATTTGAGACATATCATCCCACCCCGCATCTTTGATAGCAGGAAGAATGAATTTCGTGATGATGTCGGTTTCAGATAGCTTTGATTTATTGATTGTCGATTCCATGCGATTAGCCAGCTCAGTACAAATGCATTTCATGACTATACCAAAGGATGCATAAAAGCAGAAAAGATACTGACTTATCAGTGAAGTGGGTAACGGTATGCATGAAATACCAGATGCTATTCGTGGAAATAGTTATCCCGTTATGCAATAGCATAACGGGAAGTCAGTTAAGCAACGATATCTAGAGACTCGGTACTTAATCTAGTGTAGCTACGCGCCCTTTGAGTCAGAGAGATTTTCGCTTTATTTGTTGTTCCGCTAAATCTACCGATTTCAAAACCCAGAGACTTCATGAGTTGCCCAAAATACAGCATCTTTTTATTTGTCGTGCTGTTTTCGTTGAGTGATAGTGGGATGTGAGTATCTTTGTGCAGTGTCCAATTGACTAAGTCCCGATTTTCGATCATCAGATTAACAAACCCCAAAATCTGCTCCCTATGGATCATGATAGAAGGTGATTGAGAATTAAGCTGGTGTCCGTTGAACAGACCCTCATTGATTAAATTCGCCAAGCGGCGATATGTTGAGTACTTGCTGTTATCTTCGTTTGGCGCTGGAACAGAAAATAGCTTGTCGAAGAGCTTTCTGTTCTTAGAAAACAGGAAATGAAACTCGACATCCTCTTTCGTGACTTCAGTCAAATGATAGTAGCTTTTGATTGTATGCTTCGAGATGGCTGCGTTGTCACTGGCTGTGCGCTTATCAGCCATCATAAGCCGCTTCACGTCATGCTGGGTTAAATCGACAGATTGCATAATGGCGTTGACCAACGCCTCTCTGTAAGCTTTTAAATATTGCTTGTTCGTTTTAGACCCACAGCTCTGTGAGTACACTGAGGATGGTAGCGGATCAACATGAAAGCCGAGTTCCTTCAATGTTAGCCATAGATGTAGCCCCAGAGGTGCGGTGAACTGTGATTTCACGTTACCGAATGCAATCTCTAGGTGGTCTGTTGGCGCTGAGTGAATATTCGCATTGTAGACTCTTGCCCTTGTCGGGCGGCAGAAGAAGTCTTGATGGGCATCTACGGTGAAACAAATCTCCTTTGCTTTACGGAATCGACGTGCGAAGTTAACTAGTTCAAATGGATTTAGTGTTTTGTCACAGAATACGACAACTCTATTGGCAAAGTTTTTGACGATTGAGAAGCCTGACCCTAGACAGGGAGAAGCGATAATCGCTTTGTATTTGGAGATTTCTTCATTCGGGTTAGCCAGAAAAGCACGTTGTGCGTCCATTCCTTTATTCTCCCCGTGAATGACTAGCACACCGTCGTTTAGAGCCGCAGTCTCACTATCTAAACCTTGTTTGTCCTCATAACCAAGTTGTTTAACTACTCCTCGAAGTGTCACTAGCGAGTCAAAGAGAAACACCTTGTCCTCCAACAATTTGGACTTGAGATCATCCTGACTATAAAGATACTGATTTTTATCTGTGATAACTGCTTCAATTCCCAGATATGGGTTTTTGTCGCACTGGATTAAAGTCACGTCACCTCGTAAATCCTTCAAGAAGCCTAAACTAATATCGGAAAGATCAGCATCGCCCACAATGACTTGTGGAATGGAGCGAATAATCTCAGACAAGCAATGAAAGACGCGTTGTTTAGGCATTTGTAGTGAATGCTCCGAACACACGACAGTTGAAATTACTTTCTCAAACTCATCAATAATCAAGGTATCAGCATTGTGGCAATATGCTTGGATATGTGCTTTCCACACACTATTGACGACTAATCCCATCGCTTTCGACTGTTCAAGCTGAGTTAAGTTTTGAGTGGTATAGCTGACCGCATGATTTTGAATGCAGTATTGTTCTACTAAAGCCATCAGGTGAGAAAGATATACCACGGATTTATTGTTTTGCTCAGCTAGCTGAGTAATAGGGCCAAAGACGTGTTTCGTTTTACCAGTCCCTGTTGCAGATTTAATCGCAAGGGTTCGCTCATTGGCTAGCGCTTCACACACTTCTGGACAGTCGAGAGTTGAAGTACGGATTGTTTTCGTCGGCGTTCTAAGCTTCATAAAATCTTGAACTGACGAATGATAGTGGTGTAGCTGTAGTTCAAGGCAATCTAAAACTTTGCTTAGGAAATTATTGTCTTTGTGAAGACAGAAACGGTAAGTTCTCAAGCATGATTTAGCATCGGAACAGATCAGAGGAATTGTACGGACTAGTTTTTTAGCTAGCCAGTCAATGATTTCGTCACCCCGCATGCCGCAATTCGTCAACTGATAGCAAAGAGATAGATACTGGATTGTATCGTTGTAGTCTTTCAGACAGTAGAGTCGCTTTGACGCTAAATCATAAAGATCACACCTAGCATGGCGATAATTAATCATCATGAAATCTACAGCTTGATCAGGGAGCTTTTTTGAATCAATGATTAACTTGATGCTATTGAAGCCAGCATCACGGTAATAGCGGATAACTTCAGCCAGGTTGTTTTTGTCGTTGCGAACAGCAACGACCCTGTACTTGTCATGATCGAAGCTTAGAGACTCGCCGCTAAGAATAGCGACTGAGCAGGACTCTGTTGAACGAACCAGTGTATGTTCTGAGGCTTGAGATTGCGCGATAACGTTCATTTATTCTTATTCCTAGTAGAACGTAAAAGTGCAAAGTTTCTAAGTAATATATATAACTAAAGAACTCTGCACTTTTACCAGCATGCTAAAGCATGCAGTAAACAATTGATTTATTTGTGCTTAGTGAGAGTTTTTAGTTATGCGGCTAGTGCATAGAGACTGTTGTCGAAAAGAGACTGTCTTTGCTCAACAAGATGAGAAACGGTTTGATGTAGATCTTTGCCTAGTGCCATGGCTGCGATAATGGCATCGACCTCATGAGACAAGAAACCAACAGAGTTTGCACCAAGGGGAATTGAAGGTGGAAATGTTCCATCGTTAATTTTGCGGTGGAGAGTCGCTCTTGAGAAGGGTACGCGTTGTAGAACGTCAGATTTACGTACGATTTTTAGAAGAGGAGTTGTATTTACAGACATAACGATAACCTATGTTAATTCATGTCTAGCACCGCCTTCATATTCTAATACTTACACTGATCCACTGAAATTTAACTTCAGCAAAGTAATAATAACCTAGGACTGAAACCTTTATGTTGGTAACAGCCTCACCCTTCGCAACAGGAGGGAAGGTGTTGTGTATGTAATAAAATAAAGAAGTCTTAAAAAAAGACTCAGAAAATTAAGTTAGTGCTAAAACAATAAAAAATAGTTAAACCGAAGTTTAACGAGCATAAGGCTGTTGCCGCGGAGCGGACTTTAAATGTCTGTTTCCTATGTAAAAATTAAATATTTAGACGCGATTTAAAATAATGCGGGTGATTCTCATCGTCAATACAAAAACACCCGCATCTTATTGAAAGTGTGATTTGTATCACTTATTTTGATGGTTTTGCTATTGTGTTGGTGTTTTTAGAAGCATCAAGTATGAAGTTGCTCCACCATTCCATTATCTTACGACGCTCCTGAAGGTACTCAGCATTGTTGTAGATGTCACGAATCGTGTTCTTGTCTACGTGTGCTAGACACAGCTCAATAGCATCTTTGTTGAAGCCCTGTTCGTTGAGCGCTGTACTGCCGATTGAGCGTATACCATGGCTCACCAGCTTTCCTGCCATACCTGCACGTTTCATTGCGGCGTTGATACTTTGACTGTTCATGTGTTTGTCTGCTGAGCTAGCGCTTGGGAAAACATATCGTTGACCGAATGATATAGGCTTCATAAAGTTCAATAGCTGTAATGCAGCGTCTGAAAGAGGGATCTTATGGTCACGTTTCATTTTCATTTTATCTCGACCAATGATCCAAAGCCTGTTTTCGAAATCTATCTCATTCCATTCGGCTCTAGTGCACTCATTTGGGCGAGTTAGCGTGTGAAGCTGAAACTCAAAGGCACAACGAGTAGTAAGCTTGATATTTGCCAATGACATTTTTTGCATAAGAATATTTAGCTCATCAGGCTTTATCGTAAGCATGTGTTCAGCTTTTGGCTTTTTGAAAGCTTTCGAGATTTTTTCGAGCCGATTGACTTCAACTTTGCCGCAGTGATGTGCATACGTCATAATCTCGTTCAAGCGCTGACAGACGCGTCTTACTGTTTCTAAAGCTCCTTTCGCTTCACAAGGCCGTAATGTTTGAATCACTGTTGGAGCACTTAATTCGCTAACTGGCATATTTCCTAAGTTAGGGAAAATATGAAGCTCAAGAGAGCGCCAAATGTCATCTGCATAATCATCTGATACATCATGCTTCTTCACTTCAAACCATTCTTCAGCGACAGCTCTTAATGTGTGAGACTGTGCTATCTGAGTATTAAAACGTTGGTTATCTCTGTGAGTCTTAGGATCTACACCCTCTGCTACCAACTGTCGCATGTCTCTTGTTTTTTCTCTCGCGGACGCGAGAGTGATGTCAGGAAATGCACCAAGACTGATGTTCTTACGTTTTTTAGTAGTTGGATGGATATAGTTGAAAATCCAAAGTTTTGCGCCATTGGGCTTTACACGTAAGTACAGACCATTGCCATCGGCAAGCGAATATTCTTTCTCTAAGGGCTTAGCTTTGGTTACTTGAGTCGGTGATAAGGGCTTGATTTGCTTAGCCATTTTAATAGTTCCTTTCTGATGTAACACTAATTTGTGTTGTTATTGGTTAGTGTTACGCAGAATGTTACTAAATGACTGAGATTAAGTGAATCTCGATGAGACGCCCTGAACCACTTAAAGCTAGATAGGACAAGGGTTTAGAAAAGAAAACGGGACGTCCTGAGACGTCCCGTTACTAGTGATTGGTGGAGCTGGCGGGAGTTGAACCCGCGTCCGAAAACCGTTCATCATTGGTACTACATGCTTAGTCGATCTTTAATTTCGCCACCCACCTGCGAACCGACACGCTAATGAATGACTAGCCTGAATTAAAATTCGCCGTTCATCTCTCAGGCGGGAGAATCCGGGCTAGCGCGTTTGGGTTTGATCCCTCGTTATTCCCCGTCTTACGTGCGGAAGCTAGGGCGAGAGAGCTCTTAGCAGGTTATTAAGCTGCTAGTGCGTAGTTTTCGTCGTTTGCGACTATTTTTTTGCGGTTTGTTAACGAGGCCTACCGCACCTCGGCATGCACCTCAGACTTCTGAATTCCCGTCGAATCCTAAATCAGCCCCAGGTAATATTCGCATAGTAACAGAAAAGCATTGGCTGTCCAGTACTATGCGTTTAAGTGGTCAAGATTAACGCAGCGCGCTCTTCATTACGCGTGCTTTTTCTCTTGCCCAGTCTTTTTCTTTTAGATCCGTACGTTTATCGTGCAGCTTTTTACCTTTTGCTACGCCAATTTTTAGTTTCACCCAAGAGCGAGACCAGTACAGTGAGAGGGCCGTTAATGTCATACCTTCACGGTTTACACGTCCGAATAGGTTATCCAGTTCACGACGACTCATTAGTAGTTTACGCACACGTGTGGGATTCGCCACAACGTGTGTCGATGCCTGATTTAAAGGAGTGATTGTCATGCCACTCACAAAGGCTTCACCGTCACGCATAAATACGTAACTTTCAGAAATATTGGCTTTACCTTGGCGAAGGGCTTTCACTTCCCAACCTTGGAGCTCCAAGCCAGCTTCGATTTCATCATCGATGAAATACTCGTGGCGAGCTTTTTTATTCAGCGCGATAGTATTGCTACCCGCTTTTTGTTTCGTTTTTTTCTTTGCCATAATAGCGTCATTATACGGGTTGGATATCGGATAGGAAATCCTTTTATTTGCGCAATCGTGGAATAAAAGTAAAATTGGCGAGTAGCTTTAAATCTGTACATGTATCGATAGGAGTATGTATGAAGCAAGTCAGCCGTTCTGCGCTTGTGTCTTTTAGCGCCGAACAGATGTTCAATCTGGTTAATGATGTTGCTAAATACCCTGAATTTCTGCCTGGTTGCTCGGGCTCTAGAATCATTGAGTCTTCGGGGAATGGTATGGTGGCTTCTGTCGATGTGGCGAAGGCTGGAATCAGCAAAACGTTTACGACTTCAAATGAGTTGATCCCCGGTCAGGCAATTATGATGAACTTGGTGGATGGCCCGTTTAAGACGTTGCGTGGTGGTTGGATTTTTACCGCGCTAGATGAGCAAGCTTGCAAGGTTGAACTAAAGCTTGAGTTTGAATTCTCAAGTAAAATGATTGAGATGGCCTTCGGTAAGATTTTTAACGAGCTTACTAGTAATATGGTAAATGCATTTACTAAACGCGCAAAACAGGTCTACGAGTGTTATGAGTATTGAGTCAGATATGATTCACGTTGAGGTTGTCTATGCTCTTCCTCATGAACAGCGTGTATTTAACTTAGTGGTAAATAATCACGCAACGGTAGAAGAGATCATTCGACAATCCGGTGTATTGGAGTTGTACCCTGAAATTGATTTGTCCAAGAACAAAGTGGGTGTGTTTAGTCGTAACGTGAAGTTAGATGCGACCGTTCGAGATCGAGATCGAATAGAGATTTATCGTCCGTTACTCGCCGATCCGAAAGAGATTCGCCGTAAACGGGCGGAGCAGGCTAAAGCCGAGGGGAGTGCAGACCCAGTCACCGGTGGCAAGCCTAGTTCTGTACGTAAAAATAAGCAGGATTAATATAAACCCAATAGCTCATGTGAGTTACTCAAAGTTTGACTAACGTGATTTCTATAATAATAAAAAACCTCCCAAACGGGAGGTTTTTTTGCAAAAGTCAGTTTACTGAATTTGCTCGTAAAATGCGTCACTTTTTGGAAAGTCACCACTGATGTCTGCGAGTGTGCCTTGGTCATTAAAGTTTACAATCAGATCTTTCTGTACTGGTTCGCCATGGCCAGGAGTATGATGATAGATGTAATACCAAGTGTTTGGATAGCCGTTTTCAATAAGCATTGGCGACCCTAATACGAAGCGAACCTGTGCTTTAGTCATCCCAAACTTTAATTTATCAACCGCACTTTGTTCTACATAGTTGCCTTGGTTGATATCAATACGATAAACCAGTCTTTCCAATACCGAACATCCTGTCAGCAATGTCATTGCTAATGGTACGGCAACTAACCACTTCTTTAATTGCATAATAATTTCTTAGTAACCTTTAAAATACTGCGCTGATAATAAACAAGCTCGACGCAGATGTAAAAAGCTATGCGTCGTATGGTAGACAATCTGACAACGAATTTTGAGTTGAGTTGCATTTATTCACCGATATTAGGCGGTAAATGTCACCACATGACGTATTAGTTAGGTGACGAAGAGCAAATTTCAATCGGAAGTAGGGTGATGGACGCTTTCAGCGGTGAGCAAAGCCTAGTGACTCGTTAGTCGGTTTTGGCGAATTCGCGTAATGCATCACCTGAAAAACGATAATACTCTTTTTCATGAATTAGTGTTGCACCAATTGAGCGGTAAAACTGACCTGCGGTAGGGTTACTACTTTCAGCTGTCCAGTCCAACCTTTGGCATCCACACTTGATCGCCAAAGATGCCAGATACTTCATTAACTTGAGACCAACCCCTTTTCCTCGAACCTTCGAAGATACGAACAGATCTTTTAAGTACATCTGCCCTGAGAGTTTTGGGGCAGGGAACATGACGGTATAAGATGCAAAGCCTACGACGTCATCATTATCGTAAACCGCAATGATATTAACACCAGAATGTTCAGAGAAAACTTGGTTCTTTAGATAATGGACCAGATCGTGTTTTGATGAAGCTTTTTCTTTGAAGTAGTAATGTTCTAACTCAATAAAAATAGGGATGAGATCTAAGCAGTTGGTTTTGTGTATTGCTCTGATATCCATATCTCATCCCTTGTCGATTTATTAAGCGGCGATAAGCAGTTCTTTTGCGTTTGCCAACGTTGAGTCGGTTATTTGACTACCACCAAGTAAGCGAGCTAATTCTGCCACACGTTGTTGTTCATCTAATGCGTGCATTTGGGTTTCGGTTTGGCCTGCTTTGGTTTGCTTAGCTACAAACATTTGTTGATGGCCGCATCCGGCAACTTGAGGGAGGTGAGTGACACACAATACCTGAGTAGATTCGCCAAGCTTGCGTAGCATTTTGCCCACTACGGCAGCTGTTGGGCCACTAATACCTACGTCCACTTCATCGAAGATTAAACTTGGTGTATCTACTTTCTGAGCGGTGATCACTTGGATCGCTAGAGAGATGCGTGATAGCTCACCGCCTGACGCAACTTTTGCTATAGGTTGTAATGGTTGTCCCGGGTTGGTCGATACTAAGAAGCACACGCTGTCCATGCCAAGCGGCGATGGGTGCGTGTTGTCATTGCTAACTTCGATACTGAATACTGCTTTCTCCATGCTCAATTCGTGCATGCTTTGTGTGATCAGTTTGTTCAGTTCTTTTGCGTAACGGCTGCGTGATTTGTGCAGTTTTTCTGCTTGTGTTAGAAAGCTTTGGTACTTGTGTTCTACTTCTTGAGCAAGCTCATCTAAACGTTCATCGGAGCAATCTAACGCTTCTACTTGGGCCAGAAGATCTTGATGATGTTGGTATAGTTCTTCTGGCATTACGTGGTGTTTACGAGCTACAGACATCACTTTAGAAAAACGTTCTTCTACATAAGCCATACGAGCTGGATCAACATCGATGCCATCTAAGTAGCTGCGTAATTCATTCTTCGTTTCTTCAAGTTGAATCATCGCTTCTGACAGCATGTTAGGTAGCTCAGATAGCTTTTCATCTAATTCGGCTAATTGAATTAGGGAGTGATTGGCCGATTGCAAAATACCAAGCGCATTGACTTCTTCACCTTCGTAAATAAGTTCGATGGCTTGCTGACAGGTAGTGGCGAGTTCACCACTGTTGGATAGTCGTTTATGCTCTTGCTCGAGCTCTGCAAATTCTTCTTCACCTAGCGATAACTCATTCAGTTCTTTGATTTGGTATTCAAGCAACTGTTTTTGCGCCTGGTTTTGCTGGCTATTTTCTTTTAGCTGCTTGAGGTTATTATCCGCCTGACGCCAATGCTGGTAAGCACTTCGTGTGCTTTTTAGTAGGTTTAAATGCCCAGCATATTGGTCGAGCATGGCCATTTGGTGCTCACTTTTCATCAATTGATGATGAGCGTGCTGCCCATGGATATTGATAAGTAGCTGCCCTAGAGATTTGAGTTGTGATAGTGGAACAGGGCTGCCATTAATGAAGGCTCTTGAGCGGCCTTCTTTTGTGATAATACGACGCAAAATACACTCACTGCCATCTAGCAGATCGTTATCTTCTAACCAACGTGTTGCATGTAAGTTGTTGTCCAATAAAAAAGCGGCGCTAACTTCGGTTTTCTCTTCACCTTGTCGCACCATGCCGGCATCGGCTCGTCCGCCTAAGCAGATCCCTAAAGCATCGATAGCAATGGATTTACCCGCGCCTGTTTCACCTGTAATGGTGGTCATGCCCTTAGAAAGCTCGAGTTGTAAAGACTTAACAATCGCAAAATTATTAACACTTAGATGAGCCAGCATTTTATTTACCTGTATAACTGAACAATACTGTATAAGAGAACAGTATATACTGTTTCTTTATACAGTAAAGTCAGGTAAGGAAAATTTTCTTTGTAGGCTGTTTTTTTGTGATGAAGTGGGAAAAATGAGCCGATGTGATTACAACGACTCATTAAAATTGAACAGGTTACGGACGAGTTGGGTTAATCGTTAGTGGTTCTAGTGTGACGACTGCATTCACACCCGCACCTGGGTGATCCACGTATGAAGTATCTTGCATTAGAGTGTAGTATACGTCGACGAAGTCATCATCATTCGTGAGTACACCATCGGGGATAGTGTCGATGATCTTGTTCGTGATTTGCGGAATAATCGCGTAAGCCTGAACTTCTGGATCTGGAATCGCTTTCAATACTTCTTCGGCAACTTGAACAAGGAGTTTTGCCAATTGTTTATAGTCTGTGCCGTCATCTTGCTCCATGAGCACAATGTCTGCCGCACCCCAGCGGTAACGAGACCAGTGAATAATGATCTGATTTGGATAGTAATCTTGGTTATCGTAGTCTAAGTATGGAAGCTCCACCAAATCGAGAGTAGGTTCATCACGACTTGGATTGACGCCCGTTACGATAGCGTAGATTTCTGCCTTGCCAGAGATCCAAGGTTCTTTGTCATCGGCTAGACGGATCTTTTTCAACTGCGTGGTTTGAATTGGAGCCGCTTCGCCTACTGCGCTACTTGACAATAGCGGTGTATTTTGGCGTTGTTCATCAGCAATATATGGTTGAACTAAAGCTGGTTGACCGAGTTTTTTCATCTCAGCTTGCATAGCTTGCAAGCCTGCTTTTAGCTCTGCAGAGCTATTGTTATCAACGACAAGTACAGGTACCTCAGGGAGCTGGTAAACATCGAGTTGATGGACGTTGCCATAAACATCAAATGCTTCGATGTATTGCCAATTCTCATCATCACCACTTGGTTCAAATGCAAATAATGGCTCGACCTCGCCACTTTGCCATGCTGTTATCATGGCTTCATTTGCCAAGCGAACTTCTAACAACTGATCTGAGTATTCAGAAATACCTTTCCAGCTACGAATTTGAGTGTCAGCTTGTACAAGCTGGCGGCTGAACTCTGAGTTAGGGTTTTGCTTAACAAATGCTGATACAGACACGTTAGTCTGTTGCGGAGTAATATCTCTTCTCAACATGGGTTCAATGGCAGCATAGTTCTCACTCAATTGTTGAGCTAGGGCACGCTTCGTCTTAGTGATATCTTCCGCTTTTGCGTTGGACACACTGTTGACTTGCGTTTCCTCTGATTGGCAGCCAATAAGTGCTAATGTACTGAGAACAGACAGAATGATGGTTTTCTTCATAATATGTCCTTTATTGATTGTATGAAATAGAGTTAATACTCTATTCATGATGAGAATATCACCGGACATAGATCATTGAATTTGCTTTTCTATCTTTTGTGTAAAGTTTGCCCACAGGATCAAAATTTATAAGCTTCTCTTTAATGATGACAAATATCGTGTCGCCTCACTACTTTGTGTCTATTTCTTGTCTAAGAAAGCCAAAAGCCAGTAGCAATTGAGCTGCTGGCTTTTTTATTGAAGTTATTGCCCTGAGTAACAAGTGTTAGAACAATTTACTAGACCAGCCAAGCTTATTCCGTAAGACGTGATAGTAGCTGTAGTCTTTTGGATGGATGAGCTTTAGTACATTTGGACTTTGATAGATGTGAATTTCGTCGCCAGGGGTAACTGGAAGTGAGACTTGTCCATCACAGCTAACTTCTTGTGTTCCACGGTTTTCTGGTGATACCACCAATTTAATTCGACGTTTTCCATCAACCACCAAAGGTCGACTCGACAATGTATGAGGGAACATTGGCACGAGTGAAATGGCATTCAAGCTAGGAGAAAGAATTGGGCCGCCGCCAGAAAGTGAATATGCCGTCGAGCCAGTCGGAGTAGAGACAATCAAACCGTCGGCCCGTAAAGAGAAGGCGAAGCTTTCATCAATATACACTTCAAATTCAATCATATGAGCAATTTGCCCTGGGTGAAGTACGGCTTCGTTTAGCGCAGCGTTATGGCTCTTTATTTGTCCGTGGCGGTGTACTTCCGCCTCTAAAAGAAAACGCTCCTCTTCAATGTACTCACCGTCGAGTACCGCTTGCAGAGACGCTTGGAAGTCGTCTGGGTTCAAGTCAGTTAAGAAGCCCAAATTTCCGCGGTTCACGCCTATAACTGGTACATCAAATCGGGATAAAATTCTTGCTGCACCTAGCATGTTGCCATCGCCACCAACCACAATGGCTAGATCGGCATTTTTTCCTAGTTCAACTAAGCTAGCAAACTGACTCTGTGGGATATCATCCAGTATTGCGGCAAGGCGATCGTCAATGAATACTTTATAGCCCTCAGAGGTCAACCATTGGTACAACTCTTTATGAGTTTGAATTGC
Organism: Vibrio sp. 779(2023); assembly: GCF_033344285.1. Lineage (NCBI taxonomy): Bacteria > Pseudomonadati > Pseudomonadota > Gammaproteobacteria > Vibrionales > Vibrionaceae > Vibrio > Vibrio sp. 779(2023). The sequence goes on along the minus strand of NZ_JAWPOM010000004.1, from coordinate 143,895 downwards.
TTGTTGATCTCTTGGTTTTCCGATAATCGCGATCACGTTACATGGATTTTTCATAGCATTTCCGCATTAAAGAGGCTTGAATCAGGAATCTTCATCCCCATAATAATGGCAAGTCACCTAAATATGCGAATTTTTATGTGGTTAAAGCCCGCAAAAACGCGCATGGCTTTAAGGGCATTATGTTGAATTCTGGAGATATCATGAGCAACGAAGAAAACAAAGTTACAGAAGAAGAGCTTGATCAAATCATCGAAGAGGCTGAAAAAGTAGAAGCTGAAGCACAAGAAGTTGAAGCTGAGCTTGAAGAGCTTGGTGATGAGACAGACGCTAAGATTGCTCAACTAGAAGCGGCACTATTGTCTAGCGAGGCAAAAGTAAAAGAGCAACAAGATGCGGTGTTGCGTTCTAAAGCTGAAGTAGAAAACATGCGTCGTCGCACTGAGCAAGAGATCGATAAAGCACGTAAGTTTGCGTTGAACAAGTTTGCAGAAGAGCTGCTTCCTGTTATTGATAACCTAGAGCGTGCAATTCAAGCGGCAGATACAGAGAATGAAACTGTGAAGCCGTTCCTAGAAGGCGTTGAACTAACACATAAAACGTTTGTAGACGTTGTCGCGAAATTTGGCTTGAAAGCAATCAACCCTGAAGGTGAAGCATTCAATCCAGAGTTCCATCAAGCGATGTCGATTCAGGAGAGCCCTGATCATGAATCAAACACTGTTATGTTTGTTATGCAAAAAGGTTACGAACTAAACGGTCGTGTGATTCGTCCGGCAATGGTAATGGTTGCTAAGTAACTTTAACTACCTGTTTTTTAAATATAAAAGCGCCCATCATTTTTGATGGGCGCTTTTTTGTTTTAAACATAAATGACTGCATCGAACTTCGTTGTATATCGATAAATGAAAATTTGATCCCCTTCATATTTTTTCCTATTGGTTAATTATTTTCCTATAGGAGATTTTCTCTCATCTCGCTGCGTGTTTATTAACGGAAAGGGCTATAAGTGATTGTAATCATTCGTTGTGTGAATATTTGTTCTGCATAGGAATGTAAATATAGTCATTTTTTCTAAAACAATGTCGTTAACAAAAATGTAAATTATCACTTTATTTTGTAACTTCGGTGTGTATGATTTGCGACTAATGCTTTAAAAGTGAGCATATATAACTACAAAAATGTAAATAGTAAACACAACATATCGGAGATTTATAATGGATAAATCGCTTTCTAGTAAGATTTTTATAGGCTTGTTTGCCGGCCTTGTGCTGGGGACAGCAATTCAGTACTTATTTAGCGGTATTGCGATTTTTGATACATACCTACTTGGAGCAGCAGAAGGTGTTGGCGGCATGTTCGTCTCACTGATCAAATTGCTTGTTGTTCCTTTAGTTTACGTTTCAATCGTATGCGGCATTGTTGACTTGAAAGACATCAGTGCATTTGGTCGTCTTGGTGGAAAAACTTTTACCCTTTACATTCTTAACACCATCATTGCGATTACGGCGGCTTTGACTGTCGGCTTGATCTTCCAGCCAGGAGCGGGCGCTAATCTAGCAGGAACTGTATCTGAGGCTGTACAGCTGACAACGACAGAGACGCCGGACATTTTCTCTTTAGTTGTTAACATTGTTCCTAGCAATCCTGTACAAGCGTTTGCTAGCGGCGACATGCTGCAAATCATCTTTATGGCAATTTTGACGGGGCTTGCAATTCAAGCTTTGGATTCTCGTGGTGGCCCAGCTATTCGCACATTCAAAATGGCAAATGAAATCATGATGAAATTGGTTGGATTAGTGATGAGTCTTGCACCATATGGTGTGTTCGCACTAATGATTCAACTAGGTGCAACGCTAAACGCCAATACATTAATGTCCGTTGCCGGTTACGTGGCTTTGGTGGTTGCGATGTTGGTGTTCTGGATCTTCTTCTTCTACCCAATGGCAGTGAGTATTGCGACAGGAACTTCTCCAAAGACTTTCCTACGTGCAACTCGTGAGCAGATTCTTTTCTCTCTATCTACCGCGAGCTCAAACGCGACTATCCCGGTAACGATGCGCACACTGACAGAAAAGCTTCAGGTCTCTAAATCGGTTGCTGGCTTCGGTGTACCACTGGGCGCAACGATGAATATGTCTGGTGTTTCTATCTATATTGCTCTAGCAACGATGTTTGTTGCGAACGCTTTTGGCCAGCCAATTAACACCGCAGACATCTTCACACTTGGCTTAACTATTCTTCTGTTATCTATTGGTGCTGGCGGTGTTCCTGGGGGCGGCGTGGTAATGGTAGGCGTTTTGCTTCACCAACTAGGTTTACCACCTGAAGGTTTAGCAATCATTGCAGCGGTCGACCGTATTAATGATATGTTCTGTACATCATCTAACGTTGTCGGCGACACGGCAGTGAACACCATTGTTGCAAAAACAGAAGGTGAGATCGGTAAAGAAGAAGGGGTTGATGCTGAGCCTGCTCAAGCGAACGCCTAATACCTTGAATAATTTATTTTAACCCTAATATTGAAGCGAGCTCTTATGAGCTCGTTTTTTATTTAGGAAGAGTCGGACATAAATAAATTTATCTGGGAAATGACGTTTTGTTGCGCTACAGCAGTGTGACGAGTTCCCAACTAATCAGAAAGAAACACATAAATTTCGAAAAAAGACGCTTTTTTTTAATTCTGCCCTTGAAAAGCATTTTGCCGCCCTTATCTATGTGGCATAGAGAAGCAAACATTGATTATTTTTGTTTGTGAGCAAGGGTTGAAACCCGATTCTCCTCCCCCCACATTGGGGTTATAACCAAACGAAAATAGAATTTATTCGGAGATAGCCAGATGGGTAAAATCATTGGTATTGACTTAGGTACTACTAACTCATGTGTTGCTGTATTAGACGGCGACAAACCACGTGTAATTGAAAACGCAGAGGGCGAACGTACTACTGCATCGGTTATTGCTTACACTGACGGTGAGACGCTAGTAGGTCAACCAGCGAAACGTCAAGCAGTAACTAACCCAGAAAACACGCTATTTGCAATTAAGCGTCTAATCGGTCGTCGTTTTGAAGACGAAGAAGTTCAGCGTGACATCGAAATCATGCCTTACAAAATCGTTAAGGCTGACAACGGTGATGCTTGGGTAGAAGCGAAAGGCCAAAAAATGGCAGCTCCTCAGGTTTCTGCTGAAGTTCTTAAGAAAATGAAGAAAACTGCTGAAGACTTCCTTGGTGAGGAAGTAACTGGCGCAGTTATCACAGTACCTGCTTACTTTAACGATGCTCAGCGTCAAGCGACAAAAGATGCTGGCCGTATCGCAGGTCTAGAAGTTAAACGTATCATCAACGAACCAACAGCAGCTGCGCTAGCTTACGGTCTTGATAAGAAAGGCGGCGATCGCACTATCGCGGTATACGACCTTGGTGGTGGTACATTCGATATTTCAATCATCGAAATCGATGAAGTTGAAGGCGAGAAAACATTCGAAGTTCTAGCAACTAACGGTGATACTCACCTAGGTGGTGAAGACTTTGATAACCGTCTAATCAACTACTTGGTTGATGAGTTCAACAAAGAGCAAGGCATCAACCTTAAGAACGACCCACTAGCAATGCAGCGTGTTAAAGAAGCAGCAGAGAAAGCGAAAATCGAGCTTTCTTCTACTTCTCAAACAGACGTAAACCTACCTTACGTTACTGCAGATGCAACTGGTCCTAAGCACATGAACATTAAAGTGACTCGTGCAAAACTAGAATCTCTAGTTGAAGACCTAGTACAACGCTCTCTTGAACCATTAAAAGTAGCTCTAGCTGACGCTGACCTATCAGTAAACGACATCACTGACGTAATCCTAGTTGGTGGTCAGACTCGTATGCCAATGGTTCAAGCGAAAGTTGCTGAGTTCTTTGGTAAAGAAGCGCGCCGTGACGTAAACCCTGACGAAGCAGTAGCAATGGGTGCTGCAGTTCAAGGTGGTGTACTTGCTGGTGACGTTAAAGACGTACTACTACTAGACGTAACTCCACTGTCTCTAGGTATCGAGACAATGGGTGGCGTGATGACTAAGTTAGTTGAGAAGAACACAACTATCCCAACTAAAGCGAACCAAGTTTTCTCTACAGCGGAAGACAACCAGAGCGCGGTAACTATCCACGTTCTACAAGGTGAGCGTAAGCAAGCGATGTACAACAAGTCTCTAGGCCAATTTAACCTAGAAGGCATCCAGCCTGCACCACGTGGTATGCCACAAATCGAGGTTACGTTTGACCTTGATGCGGACGGTATCCTACACGTATCTGCGAAAGACAAGCAGACTGGTAAAGAGCAGAAGATCACTATCCAAGCTTCTGGCGGTCTAAGCGATGAAGACATCGAGAAAATGGTTCAAGAAGCAGAAGCTAACAAAGAAGCGGACAAGAAGTTCGAAGAGCTAGCGACTGCACGTAACCAAGCTGACCAAATGATTCACGGTACTCGCAAGCAAGTAGAAGAAGCTGGTGAAGCGCTACCTGCAGAAGAGAAAGAGAAGATTGAAGCAGCAATTTCTGAGCTAGAAACAGCACGTAAAGGCGAAGACAAAGATGCTATCGATGCTAAAGTTCAAGCACTAATGACTGCTTCTCAAAAGCTGATGGAAATCGCTCAACAACAAGCTCAAGCGCAGCAAGCACAAGGTGCTGACGCAGGTGCACAGTCTAAAGAAGACGACGTTGTAGATGCTGAGTTCGAAGAAGTTAAAGACGACAAGAAATAATATTTCTTAACCAGATGGCTGCATAGCCATCTGGGGTCGATAAGACTTCGTGTGCGGGCGTTTGGGGCAACTCTTACGCCCGTCTGTTTGTAAACGCTGTCTTTCTAGTTAAGTATGTTGCAGACAAGTGCACTTACCTAGAACGATACAAACACCAAGCGGTGAATCGATGCCGTTTGTAGTAATTAACTGGTGACGAAGAACATGTCAAAACGTGATTTTTACGAAGTATTAGGCGTAAGCCGTGATGCCTCAGAGCGCGATATCAAAAAGGCGTATAAGCGTCTAGCGATGAAATTCCACCCAGACCGAAACCAGGGTGATGATTCTGCGGCGGACAAGTTTAAAGAAGTAAAAGAAGCGTACGAAGTTCTGACCGACCCTCAAAAGAAAGCGGCGTACGACCAATACGGTCATGCTGCTTTTGAACAAGGCGGCGGTGGTTTCGGTGGCGGCGGCTTTGGCGGCGGCGGTGCTGATTTCGGCGACATCTTTGGCGATGTATTCGGTGACATCTTTGGTGGTGGTCGTCGTGGCGGTGGTGGCCACCGTGCCCAGCGAGGTGCTGACCTACGTTACAACATGGAATTAACGCTAGAAGAAGCAGTTCGTGGTGTAACGAAAGAGATCGAAGTACCGACACTAGTACACTGTGATACCTGTGATGGTAGTGGCGCGAAGAAAGGTTCATCTGCTGAAACATGTGGTACCTGTCATGGTCATGGTCAAGTACAGATGCGACAAGGCTTCTTCGCAGTGCAACAAACCTGTCCTACCTGTCACGGTAAAGGTAAAATCATTAAAGACCCTTGTAATGAGTGTCATGGTCAAGGTCGTAAGCAGAAAACAAAAACACTTAACGTTAAGATCCCAGCAGGTGTTGATACTGGCGACCGTATTCGTCTATCTGGCGAAGGTGAAGCGGGAGAAATGGGGGCGCCTGCTGGCGACTTATATGTACAAGTGCACGTGAAAGAGCACCATATCTTCGAGCGTGATGGCAACAACCTATACTGTGAAGTGCCAGTAAGCTTTGCGATGGCGGCTCTAGGTGGTGAAGTTGAAGTGCCAACTCTAGATGGTCGCGTAAGCCTAAAAGTACCTTCAGAAACGCAAACAGGTCGTATGTTCCGCATGCGTGGTAAAGGTGTGAAAGGCGTTCGCGGTGGCGGTGTTGGTGATCTTATTGTGAAGTTGGTTGTTGAAACACCAGTAAACCTAAGCTCACGCCAAAAAGAACTGCTCAAAGAGTTTGAAGAGTCTTGTGGTGGTGAAGCGGCGACAAAGCACAAGCCTAAATCAGAAGGCTTTTTCAACGGTGTGAAAAAGTTCTTTGATGATTTAACCAGCTAAGACGTTAGTGAAAAGCACAAATACAAAGGCCTGCTAAAATGCAGGCCTTTTTGCATCTCGGTGTTCTTGCTAGTTCCAGCAATCACTTGGTTCTTCGACATTTGTTGACGTTAAAGTAATCGTTTTAGAACCAGTCAAGCACTCGTCGTCGTCTTGTCCCAGAGCCGATTTTGCTGTTGCTGTAATGGTATAGGCCGTACTTGCAGAGCTCGCAATATCGAAAGAAAATCTATTTGTGTCTGAGTCACATAGAGTGCATGTGCCTCCAGAGAGAATATGACTCCAGTCGTACCCACCATCATAAGATGTCTCTAGCTCTAGCTGAATTCGACTAAGATCGCTCAAGGCAACCGTCCTATGAGACTTGATTACATGATTAGTGTAAGAGGGGTATGCGACTGCAGCAATGATCCCGACAATCACTACAGCTACCAGTAATTCGATCAATGTCATCCCTCTCAATCCTTTTTTGTAGCCGTTACAACGAGAAATTCGAATCATCACGAGTAGTTTCCTTTTCACTTTTCCGCCTATTTTTGGCAGGTGATAGCATCTGTGCAAGATGAATTACGGCCCTTTTGCCGTTTACATAGGAATTTGGGAAATGCCTCGCGGGTTTACGTTGTTGGAGCTTCTTATTACTGTTGCTGTACTGAGTATTATATTGGCGTTTGCAGCTCCATCTTTCCAAAATGTTTTTGAAACCAACAAAATGCAGCGCTTAGCTAATGAATTGCATGGCTTTGTTATTGAAGGCAAGTCTGAAGCAGTATTACGGCGTGAAAGACTTTGGGCACACATCATCATGTCTGGGAGTTCATCTAGTGACGGAAACTGGCGTATTGATTTGACAGATAACGGAGCTGAGGGGGCTGGGACTGTGTTGTTCTCTTTATCAGGTAAGCCGTATGACGGTATTGTCGTTACACCTAGCTACGATTCAGACCAAATCAGTTTTGACGACGTTTATGGCCGACCATCATCAGGAAGCTTGAAGTTTCATCCTGTTGGTGAATCATCAAAAGTCTTAAAACTTATTTCTCACACTTTATCTGCTCGCGTGCGAGTGTGTAGTGATAGCAACAGTACAGAATATTACGGTTATTCAACTTGCTCTTAAAAGGATGATTATGTTTAAACAAAAAGGGGCAAGCCTTGTTGAGTTTATGATCGCATCGGCATTTGGGCTTATTTCTCTTGCTACAGTGGGGTCAATCTATGTGAGTGGTCAAAGGGTGATAATGGAACGGTCGAAAGAGCTAATGTTGTTACAGAACTCTGAAAGTGTTGTGCAAATGCTCAAGAGTGACATTCAGCGTGCTGGTTTTGATGGTAACGATGGCAATTCTATAAAAATATCTGGCTCATCAAACACAATTTACACTCTCGATGATGTTGATAGAGGGGTGATTGCTTATGCTTATTACATAGGTGTTTCTGGCGCTGGCGCTAGCTCTTTTCCTTTATATAAAAACGTAGCTTATGAGCAACGAGTTAGCACGCCAGAGTCGCTATTTGTTTGTGAAAAAAAACAAACAACGATATGGGATGTTGATGACGTGATTAACCTTGCAGGCACTCGCTCATGTAAAAATCTTTTTGATAAGAAAGTTATTCACGTTAATCGTTTTGACCTTACTAGTGAACTGTTAGAAAGCACTGATGCAAAAAGTGTACTGGTGACCGTTACATTGGGAACCGAATTGAAAGATGCGACTGATATTCGCACTCAGCAGTCGTTTACTGCGATGCAAAGGAACTGGCAGTAATGAAGAAACAACAAGGTGCAGTAGCGTTACTCGTTGTCAGTGTATTACTTGTCGCAGCGTTAATGATGTCGCTTGGTAGCTACAAGTCTCTTTTTTATCAGATCAAGCGTGCCAACAATCAAATTGAAGCACGACAAGAACATTGGCTTGCAGAAGGGGGATTGGAGTGTGGCTATGCGATAAATAAAGCGGATATGTCGATCGCACCAAATATGCAAGACTACTCTAGTTGTTTACAAAGTACTGTTGTCGCAACTCAATCTTTGGTGGATCCCAAATTCTACGAGCTATCTTCAAGCGTAAATAACCGAGTTGAGACCTTCAAAAGTATTGAAGTAGTTGGTAGACCAAGCGGAGCTATACAAGCCCGCTCAGATTTGAAGTTAATGGGCTCTTATCTTTTTACACCTGAATTTGTCGAGCAGGATACTTGTGTTTCTGTTCGATTTATGAAATCAGTAGTAATGGAGGGCGCTTTTGTTACTTCACACCCTTCTGGAAAAACGTGTAGTTCATCTCATATGACTAACACTGCCCGCTTAGGGTTATGCGTTTCTGGTGACGCTAACTGCGATGATTCTGGTGGCGTAAACGACTACAAAGTGAAAGTCATTGGTAACAATCAAAATTATATTGGCGACGAAAAGATGTTTGAGCATGATTTTGTTCATGACCCAAATCTTGACCCTTTTGAAGCTTTTTTTGGTTATCCTCGCTCCCAATTAACTCAAATAAAGAATGGATTTGTGGTGATTGATGGGAGTGTGGCAAGCAGCTCGTCAACAGTTAAATCTTGTGTTGATAGAATTGTTAGTTCATTTTCTGTGAGCGACAAAGTGTGGGTGGTTGGTGATTGTGACCTAGAAACTGGTATCGGAATCAGCCTCAATTCTAGCCCTAAGCTTCTTGTTATCGAGAATGGCTTATTGTCGGTTAATGGGGTTGACTCTTTTCCCGGAACTGTTTACCAATTGTTTACTTCTACAGTTAGTGACATGTCCGCAAGATGGACATCAGATGTCTCAGTCACTCCATTTATAGGAGGACTCTCTACAGACGAAATAAAGAAGCTTACTTTTTTTTCCCGTGGCGCTTTCAAGCCTGTAGGTGGATATGTTTTCGACACCCCAGGAGGGTTAAGTGTCTTTGGTGCTGCAGTTAATTTGGAGTTTGATTCAACATCTGTACCCAATGTTCACAAGAAAGTAAAATGGAAAAAGGGCTCCTGGAATGATCTCTAAACAAAAAGGTTTTAACCTTCTTGAAGTTCTAATTTCTTTTCTACTTATCGGTGTTGGGGCACTAGGTTTAACTAAGCTAAACGTGTATTTAGAACGCGAATCCGAATATGCCATAAAAAGTATTGAAGCACTTCGTCTAGCAGAAAACCAGCTCGAATGGTTCCGGACGCGTGGTGCTTCTGCGGCGATGTCTACCATCACACCTGCAAATTTTGCTTCTATTGCAACAGGCTCTTCTGTTACTGGATCTTATGTCGTCGAGTGGGAAGTTCCAGCTGCCACGGTTTCAGGAACACTGAAAACTATCACCATTACCTCTAGCTGGAAGGATAGAATCGGCGAGACACGATCAGTTCAGCTTAAAACGATGATCTCACAATACAGTGAATTCGAAAACTAAGTTCAATTGCATACATGGGCTGAGACAAATGCGGATGTAACTCCTGTTTGATACCGGATTTGTTACGGTTAATAAATGGTTTTTGAACTGTTAATTGAGTTGATGTTCTACTGTTTTTATTATGTTTAATTGAAGTGGTGTTTTTGCAAAATATGTCTCCAATTATGAAAAAAAATCTAGAACCTTGTGCTTTCTCCATTAGTGTTTACTAGAATACTCGTTGGATAGTAGGTCGTTATAATTATTCAAATAGGCCTTGGCACCAACATCATTCACTATGGAGTTACCATGAGTAACCAAGCTGTAAATAAGGCACCATCATCGAAGCCGAGCGGGATGGAGCGCTTTTTAAACTTTATCGAGAGGACAGGTAACAAAATTCCTGATCCTGCGATTTTGTTCTTCTGGGCATTGATCATTACTTGGGCGGCGTCAGCACTTTTGTCGAATGTATCATTCGATCTTCCAAACCCTCGAACGGGCGAAGCTCTTACTATCACCAACTTACTTACGGGCGAAGCGCTAGCAAGTTTCCTTGCTAACATGGTGACGACGTTTACTGGCTTTGCGCCACTGGGTATCGTACTTGTCGCAATGCTAGGTGTGGGTGTTGCAGATTCTTCGGGCTTTATTACGACGGGTCTTAAGAAGATGCTGAACTTCACGCCAGCTAAGCTTCTTACTCCAATGCTTATTTTGGTTGCCATTGTATCGCATACTGCGGCAGATGCAGGCTATGTTCTGGTTATTCCTCTTGGCGGTATTATCTTCCATGCGGCAGGTCGTCACCCTTTAGCAGGTATTGCGGCAGCATTTGCAGGTGTATCTGGTGGCTTCTCTGCAAACTTTATCCCTTCAGGTATCGATCCGCTATTGGCTGGCTTTACGCAAACTGCGGCGCAGGTTCTTGATCCTGAATATGTGGTTAACCCATTAGCGAACATCTTCTTCACTGGCCTATCCTCTATCATTATTGTGGGGATTGGTTGGTACGTGACAGAGAAAATCATCGAGCCTCGTTTATCAAAAATGCCAATTGATGATGATGCGGAAACCGCGCCAAACCTAGGTTCATTTACTGAACTGGAATCAAAAGCATTCCGTTATGCAGGTTGGGCAATGATGGCGGGTATTGCTTTACTTGTTGCAGCGTTAATTCCAGAAACATCAGCACTTCGCTCGCCTGAAGGTGAAATTACTGCCTTCTCAGCACCGATAATGAAGTCTATCGTGCCGTTGATCTTTATTCTGTTTATCATTCCTGGTTACGTTTACGGTAAAGTGTCTGGAACGTTCAAGACCAGCAACGACATTATCAAAGCGATGGCTGATACTATGTCAACCATGGGCGCATACATTGTTATGTCGTTCTTCTGTGCTCAGTTCTTATCTGCATTTGCTCAGTCAAACATCGGTACGATGCTAGCGTTGTATGGCGCAGAAGGCTTAAAAGCGATGAACCTACCAGGTGAAGTGACCATCATCGGTATGATCCTTCTAACCGCGTCTGTAAACCTACTTATTGGTTCGGCATCGGCAAAATGGGCTTTAATTGGTCCAATCCTAGTGCCAATGCTAATGGCGGTTGGTATCTCGCCTGAGCTGTCTCAGGCGGCTTACCGTGTGGGTGACTCTGTATCGAACATCATTTCGCCTCTAATGGTATTTTTCCCTCTTGTTGTGGTTTACTGTCAGCGTTATGTGAAGTCGGCTGGTATCGGTACGCTTGCGTCACTAATGATGCCATTCTCGATCGCAATGCTGATCGGTTGGTCTATCTTCCTAGTTGCTTATTGGATGGTAGGTATCCCGCTAGGCATTCAAGCTCCTTACACTTACACAATGTAAAAACGTGTAGGGTGTGAAAGCCGCTAATTGGCAGCCAAAAAGCGCAGGTCTTCGATCTGCGCTTTTTTGTTCTCGTAAAACGAACATCGATAGGTCTTGTAACTAGTTTTTTGGAGTTGCAGACTTTGTCCCGTGATGTGTTGCTGTAGTGAAACCGAAGTTGGTGATAAAATTCCTGACTTCAATCGTTTTTTGTTTCTTTGGAGCCTCCTTTGTCTAACCATCCGTTTTCCCCTCAAGATGAATTGTTTATGCGCAGAGCGATGGAGCTTGCTGAGCAAGCAGAAGCTGAGGGGGAAGTACCTGTTGGCGCAGTGCTTGTCAAAGATGGTGAAATTATCGCTGAGGGGTGGAATCGCTCTATTGGTACTAATGACGCTACCGCACATGCTGAGATTCAAACACTGCGTAAAGCAGGCCAAAAGCTAGAAAATTACCGTCTTCTGGATACGACTTTGTATGTAACACTTGAGCCATGCCCAATGTGTGCGGGAGCCTTATTGCATAGCCGTGTTAAGCGGGTTGTTTTTGGAGCGCCAGATTTAAAAGCTGGAGCTGCAGGAACAGTGCTTAATTTGTTTGAAAGCCAAGCCGCTTACCATTACGCCTTAGTTGAAAAGGGGCTGCTAGAAGATGAGTGCCGCACTCAGCTACAAGCGTTTTTTAAGCGTCGCCGAAAGGAAATTAAAGCGAAGAAGCAAGCACAAAAAGCATTAGAAAATCGAGAGAGCGAGCAAGGTAGTGGGAGTAGTGAGGGCTAGCAAACACCTACAACATGGTAGATGTTTGCTTGGACGCACTAGTGATTGACTAAATGTACAAAAACACGATTACGTGAACTTACTTTCTTTTTCATACATGTCAGTTTACGTTTACGTCGGATAGCAGCTACTGTGTTATTTAAACGCTTTGACTGCACTCTACGTCTTCTCATATTCAAAACCTCCTGCAGACAAGACTTATACCAGTAAAGCGCGGCTCATCGATGCTTGGCAATAGGCTCGATAATCGCACTAAACATTGTATGGTTTAAACGTTCTTCATTTGACTTCTGCATTGCACAGAGCCAGCAAACAATTTCAATACGATGCTTAATAATAGGAGTGACGTTATTTCGGCAGAGTGTAGCCGAAAGTGCCGCTTCATCAAGTGAGCTAAACCATGTGGTTGTAAAGTAATCTGTTACAAAGCAATCAGTTTTACTAACGATGAAGAAAAGGCGACCAACCAAAGGAATGGTTGAGTGTGGTTGGTGTCACTCAGAATATTGGAGTCTAGATAAGTTTTCGTTAGGACTCAACAAAAATGACGAGCTTCATAGGCTCGTCATTTTTTAGTTTACCGTGGGTTTATTCTTCAATGCTTTCTTGTTCGGTGTCTTCTTCAACCGTGACGTCAGAAGCGCCAGAGACTTGTTCTACGACGGTCTCTACTGCGCCCGATATAAAAATGTCGGGGTTGAGCGGCGGAATCACTTGCAAATCATCGCTATTCTCATCAATCGCTGGCTGTTGGCTGACATGACCAATGATGGATTGGTAGTAACGTCGAATATTTTCTACGTAATTACGCGCTTCATCGCCTCTGGCGTACCCATAGCGAGTTTGGCTGTAATAGCGCTTCTGACGAAGTAAAGGCAGCCTGTCTTTTACATCCGCCCAAGCGTTTGGATCGCCACCTTGTGCTTTGGTGAGTCGTCGTGCGTCCATCATGTGGCCGTAACCAATATTGTATGAAGCTAACGCAAACCATATTTTTTCATGCTCGTTGATGCTATCAGGCACGCGACCTACAATGCGACGTAAGTACTCGACACCACCACGAACAGATTGCTCAGGGTCTAAACGGTTTGTTACCCCGACGCTTTTCGCTGTTGGCAGAGTAAGCATCATCATCCCCCTAACACCCGTTGGCGATTTTGCTGTTGGTTTCCAATGTGACTCTTGATAAGCCAATGCTGCAATTAATCGCCAGTCGAACTCTTCGCTGTATTTTTGGAATAAAGGTGCCCATTTAGGCAATTTGTCATCCAGAGCTCGAATGAATGCGCGAGTATCAACGTAGTCAAATGCTTCAATATGACCAATGTACTTTTCTTCGAGGGTGGACAGTTCTCCTGATTGTTTGATGTTACCGAAAAACTCTATCAGCATTGCATACAAGCTTTCGTCTTCAGAACGTCGAGTAAACCAAGACACAGGTTGATCTTCTGTAAGTTCGAACGCGAGCGCAAGATCGGGGTAAAGGCGTTGAGCTAGGGAAAGTTCCACCGAATCAGTCACAGTAAAACGTAACTCACCCTTCGATACGTATTTGAGTAAGTCTCTCGTGTCAGCATCACCAACAATTTCAAACTGAAGTTCTGGATACTGCTTCTTTAACGCTGTTAGGGTCGGAACATATTGCGATTGTTCAACGATCTTTAATGTTTGAGCGCCTGCATTTGTATCTTCGTCGGACTCGTCGTCTTTCGAGGCTTGGTATTCAATGAGTTGTTCGATATCACGTGGTCGAAGTTGCCCTTTTTTATATACCACTTGTTGGCTTACATAATAATAGGCAGGGCCTGGTCTAAATCGTTTGACTGCTTGTGACGTTTGATTTAAACCCGTAGCGATGATATCGATATCTCCTTTCTTAAGAGCAGGAAAAAGCTCAGCTTGGCGAAAGGCTGGTTTAATCTCGAGTTTGACGCCGAGCTGCTCCGCAAACTGACGCGCCAATTCGTAATCCAACCCTGCGGGACCATCGGGACCTATGTAGTAGGAGAGCTGATTGTTTAGCGTGCCAACACGAAGCACACCACGTTCTTGAATTTTTTCAAATTCACTTTTGGGCTCCGACTCAATCTGGCAAGCAGAGAGTAAAAGAACAGAAACTAAAATTAGAGCACTGCGCTTGAGCCGGTTGAAGTGACTTATTTGCATTAATAGGTACATCTTGGAAAATTTCTATTTGCCTTTATATCAAAGCGAGCTCATGGGGCAAAGTGAATCACACACTTATAACGTGACATTGTGTGTTTTATCGACATTTTAGTTGTAATTCAAATTTGACAAAAAAAATGACGCAAACGGTTGCTTTTGGTGTTACATCACAAAAACAATTACTATATAATGCGCTCGCAATGACGAGGTGGAATCGGCATAGGTTCGACAGGGCTTATTTTAAGTGTCTGAATTTATTCCAATATCACCTTAATCAATTGCATAAGAGACCTAAGCACATGAGAATTTTGCGTGGCTCCCCAGCTCTTTCTGAGTTTCGTGTTAATAAACTACTGGAACTTTGTCGTGAACAAGATCTGCCTGTAACTGGCATTTATGCCGAGTTTATGCACTTTGCCGATCTAAAGTCAGACCTTGATGACCAAGAGTTAGAAAAACTTGAAAAGTTACTAACTTACGGCCCAACCATCGAAGAGCATGAGCCTGAAGGTCTTCTACTTCTTGTCACCCCTCGTCCTGGCACTATCTCGCCTTGGTCTTCTAAATCTACCGATATCGCTGTTAACTGTGGTCTGGATAAAGTGAAACGTCTAGAGCGTGGTACGGCTTATTATGTCGAATCTTCAGTTGTTCTATCAGAAGCTCAAGCTGACGCTGTTAAAGCGTTAATTCACGACCGCATGATGGAAACAGTATTCACAGAATTTGAAGCCGCATCAGCATTATTTACTGTTGCAGAGCCTAAGCCTGTCGCACATGTTGATATCTTAGCTGGCGGTCGTCTTGCGCTTGAAGAGGCAAACGTTTCCCTTGGCTTGGCACTCGCAGAAGATGAAATTGATTACTTGGTAGAGAACTTTACTAAGCTTGGGCGTAACCCAAACGACATTGAATTGATGATGTTTGCTCAGGCGAACTCAGAGCATTGTCGCCACAAAATTTTTAACGCAGATTGGACTATCGACGGGGTAGATCAACCTAAGTCTTTGTTCAAAATGATCAAAAACACTTTTGAAACGACACCTGACTATGTGCTGTCTGCATACAAAGACAACGCAGCCGTTATGACAGGTTCTAAAGCGGGGCGTTTTTTCCCTGACCCTAAATCTCGTCAATACACGTACCACCATGAAGATACGCACATCTTGATGAAGGTAGAAACGCACAACCACCCAACGGCAATCTCTCCATGGCCGGGCGCATCGACTGGCTCAGGCGGTGAAATCCGTGACGAAGGCGCGACGGGTATCGGCGGTAAGCCAAAAGCGGGTCTGGTTGGTTTTACAACCTCTAACTTACGTATTCCTGGTTTTGAACAGCCATGGGAAACCGACTTCGGCAAGCCGGGTCGTATTGTAAATGCGTTAGACATCATGCTTGAAGGTCCTCTAGGAGGCGCGGCATTCAACAACGAATTTGGTCGTCCAAATCTATTGGGTTACTTCCGTACTTACGAAGAAAAAGTCACTTCTCATGCGGGTGAAGAAATTCGTGGTTACCACAAACCAATCATGATTGCTGGTGGTATGGGTAACATCCGCGATGAACACGTGCAGAAGAAAGAGATTCCAGTGGGTGCGAGCCTAATCGTACTTGGTGGTCCGGCAATGAACATCGGTCTTGGTGGTGGTGCGGCATCTTCCATGGCATCTGGTCAGTCAGCAGAAGATCTGGACTTCGCTTCAGTACAGCGTGAAAACCCAGAGATGGAACGTCGCTGTCAGGAAGTGATCGACCGTTGTTGGCAGTTAGGCGACGACAACCCAATCGCATTTATCCACGATGTGGGTGCAGGCGGTATCTCTAACGCATTGCCTGAACTCGTCGACGACGGTGAGCGTGGCGGTAAGTTCCAATTACGCGATGTACCAAACGATGAGCCGGGCATGAGCCCACTGGAAATTTGGTGTAACGAATCACAGGAACGTTACGTTCTAGCGGTAGCGCCAGAAAACATGGAAGCATTCGACGCCATCTGTAAGCGTGAACGCGCACCGTATGCAGTGGTGGGTGTGGCGACAGAAGAGCGTCATCTAACGCTAGAAGATTCTCACTTCGACAATACGCCAATCGATATGCCAATGGATATCCTGCTTGGTAAGCCACCGAAGATGCACCGTGACGCAACCACACTAAAAGTGGAAAGCCCTGCCATTGTTCGTGATGGTATTGAGCTTAATGAAGCGGTGGATCGCGTACTTCGTCTTCCTGCTGTTGCAGAAAAAACATTCCTAATTACTATCGGTGACCGAACAGTAACGGGTCTGGTTGCTCGTGATCAAATGGTTGGTCCTTGGCAGGTACCAGTAGCAAACTGCGCAGTAACAGCGGCAAGCTACGACACTTACCATGGCGAAGCAATGTCGATGGGTGAGCGCACGCCAGTGGCATTACTAGACTTTGGAGCATCGGCTCGCCTAGCCGTTGGTGAGTCACTAACGAACATTGCGGCAACAGACATCGGTGATATTAAACACATTAAACTGTCTGCGAACTGGATGTCTCCAGCGGGTCACCCAGGTGAAGATGCGGGTCTTTACGAAGCAGTGAAAGCGGTTGGTGAAGAATTGTGTCCTGCGTTAGGTTTGACTATCCCAGTTGGTAAAGACTCCATGTCGATGAAAACCAAGTGGGAAGAAAACGGCGAGAGCAAAGAAGTCACTTCTCCACTGTCGTTAGTTATCACGGCATTTGGTCGTGTGGAAGACGTACGTAAGACCGTGACTCCACAACTACGCACTGACAAAGGAAAGACTTCTCTAGTTCTTGTTGACTTGGGTAACGGCAAAAACCGCTTAGGTGCGACAGCATTGGCACAAGTATACAAACAGCTGGGTGACAAACCTGCTGACGTAGATAATGCAGAGCAGCTAAAAGGCTTCTTTGATGCAATGCAAGCGTTAGTACGTGATGACAAGCTAGTGGCTTACCACGATAAAGGCGACGGCGGTCTTTTTGTTACACTGGCTGAGATGGCGTTCGCGGGTCACTGTGGCGTAAAAGCGAACATCGCAGAGCTGGGTGATGATGCGCTAGCCGTTCTATTTAACGAAGAGCTAGGTGCGGTTGTTCAAGTTAAGAATGATGATCTAGATTCAGTTCTATCTACTCTGGCGGCAAACGGCTTAGAGGCATGCTCACATGTGATTGGTTCTGTTGAAGCTTCAGACGACTTTGTTATCACTTCTGGTGATGCAGTTGTGCTTGAACGTTCACGTACCGAACTACGCGTTATCTGGGCTGAAACAACGCATAAGATGCAAAGTCTACGTGATAACCCAGCGTGTGCAGACCAAGAGCACGAAGCTAAGAAAGACAACTCTGACCCAGGTCTAAACGTTAAGCTCAGCTTCGACGTAAATGAAGACGTTGCAGCACCGTACATTGCGAAAGGTGCTAAACCTAAGATGGCAATTCTACGTGAGCAGGGCGTTAACTCCCACGTCGAAATGGCAGCAGCGTTTGACAGAGCTGGTTTTGAAGCAACCGACATCCATATGAGCGATATCCTAACAGGCCAAGCGGTACTGGATGAATACCATGGCCTAGTAGCTTGTGGTGGCTTCTCTTACGGCGACGTACTAGGTGCGGGTGAAGGTTGGGCTAAGTCTATCCTGTTTAACGCACAAGCTCGTGAACAGTTCCAAGCCTTCTTCAACCGTGAAGAGACGTTCTCTTTAGGTGTATGTAACGGTTGTCAGATGCTATCAAACCTGAAAGATCTGATCCCAGGTGCAGACTTGTGGCCACGTTTTGTGCGCAACGAATCTGAGCGTTTTGAAGCGCGCTTTAGTCTAGTTGAAGTTCAGAAATCTGATTCTGTATTCTTCGACGGAATGGCTGGTTCGCGTATGCCAATCGCGGTTTCCCACGGTGAAGGGCGTGTAGAAGTACGTGATGCAGAGCACCTAGCAGCGATTGAGGCATCAGGTACGGTTGCGGTTCGTTACGTGGATAACCTCGGTAACCCAACACAACAATACCCGAACAACCCGAATGGTTCGCCAAACGCGATTACCGGTTTAACAACAGCAGACGGTCGCGTAACTATCATGATGCCTCACCCAGAGCGCGTATTCCGCACAGTTGCAAATTCTTGGGCTCCGGAAGGTTGGGGTGAAAATGGCGCTTGGATGCGTATGTTCCAAAATGCCCGTAAGAATATCGGTTAATTAACCAAAAGTTAATCTAGCTTAAGTAAAGCGTTGGTTGAGAGACCAGCGCTTTCTTTTTTCTTCGTCGCTCTTTCTAGTGACTTGGCGAAACGTTGCTTTGTTCTGCCTCTTCTTTGTCATCTATTATCTAGCGTAAAAAACTTGCAGCGTTTAGATTACTTTTATGCTCTAATACCGCGCTTACCAAGGGATGGTGTTAAACAGCTCAGCTTAGATGGAGTTATCAAGTTGACCGAATCCCTGATTGATCCCTAAATCCCTTAGGAAATGAAAGAAATGTCTAAGAATCCAAAATTTGCTATCCGCGTCACTGAAAAACGTAACGGCTGGAGCGCAGAAATCACTCGCCAAGTGACATCTCGTAAGACTGTAGTATCAAAGCGTGAAACAGGCTTTGACAGCGAAGAGAAAGCACAAGCTTGGGCTGAACAAGAACTGGCTGGATTTATCCAAAACCAAGTGGTTCGTAACGAGCGTAAAGCAGCGCAACGTCAAGAGCGCGAAGCAGAACAACTAGCGGCAAAAGTTCGTAAAGAAGAAGCCCGCAAAGCACGTGAAACCGAAGTAGACACTGACGAAGAATAAGTTTAAATCGGTGAGATGGTGACGTTACCCATCAAACAAATAGTGAAAATGCCCTGAGTTTTGTCTCAGGGCATTTTTTATTTATATCGGCTAAAAACAATCCGACGATACGGACAAGCTAAACGTGCCGTCTTCAGGGGCTGCAAATTGTTTATTGCCAGGAAGAAGGTGAGGGTTATTAGCATAAGTGCGATGTGTCGATTTGACCTTTGCAGAATGTCTTTCCGGTAAATCAAAGTGTTGTAAGCCGTCAGATAGATCGTTTGCTTCACCGTAGTCGAAATGTGTTGCGACGTCTTTGGGCTGCTTGGCGTAACGACAGTGATCCGGCTTACCATCTTCGTGCCAAGTTAAAGAGTTAGTTTTTGCATCTAGATTCAGGTTATTTGCTGTTGGCTGTGCGTAAAAATCTTCTGAAACTTGGTGCTTGCTTTGTTCTTGTAAGTAGTCTGCAATGTTCTCAGAAGCTTGCGCTAGGCTACCTACAGGGAAGAAGCAAATCAGAAGAAGCCGTGTTTTTAGATTGTTCATAATGTGTATGCAAGCAAAAGGAAATGATAATACTGATAAATAAAACGGCGTGCAATTATGGCCATTGGATACGATATAACAGGGCAGTTAATGTCTGCCCTGCATCTTTTAGGTATGGTTAGTATTGATAAGTGAGGTGCAGTTTGACTTCGCGACCAGGCGAAGGCACGCCATTAGATAGGTATGCTTCGTAGTAACGATCGGTTAAGTTTTTCACAACCGCGCCAACGCTCAAGCCTTCGACTTGTTGTATTTCCCAAACCACGTAAGCGTTTTGTAGCGTGTATTGCTCACTTGGCGATTTCACTTTTAAATTATTACCGCTTGCCTTGGTTTTGGTTTGCGCATCATACCAGCGGACTTCCCAGCCCGTACGTAAACCAGGAATCCATTCGTAACCTAAACCCAGATTAATGTTTAATGGCGGTACATCAGGATGATCATCATCTGAACCTGTAGAGTCAGATAGGCTACCTTTGTTTTTGCCGCGAATGTAACTTGCTGAGAAATTACTGTAGAAATCTTCAATCCGGTATTGTGAAATTAGCTCAAAGCCATAGTTTTTAAAGCCATCTAGGTTTGTATTCCAGCTTTGTAACTCAGTAGTATTTTTGTCGAGGTTTTCGCCCGTTCGTATATCAACTGTGTCGCTAACATCGTTATAGAACATAGTTAACTCTGTTGCGAGGTTATCGCGAGAGTTCACCAGCCCTTCCGTTAAGTTGATAACGCTTGCTTGATAAGCATGGATACGAGACACGTCCAGATTCAAAGCAGTAGCCGTAGCGGTAGCTCGCGCATATTGCACTGAGTAGATGTTATCAACGGTTGGTGCTTTTAAAGCGTAGGCGTAGGAGGCGTTTAAACGCGTATTATTGCTCGCATCAAAGTCGATATCCAAACGTGGGCTAAAGCCTTTATGCGTCGTTTCACCATAGTCATGTCCGGCAGCTGGATCATTATAATCCGGCGCTGCGTTCCCTTTTCCTTCACTCTTGATGTATTCGTAACGCAGAGAAGGTGTGATTGTTAGGCGGTCTGTTGCTTGATAGTGATCAGCAATGTAAGCGGCATAAATTGACTGCGTGCCAGATGGTTCGTAGTAAGGGGTGTACCAACCGTAGTTTTTCGCTTCATTACTGTCGTATGATGCGTTGAATACTAACGAGTCTCTATCGGTTTTTTGATATTGAAGCCCAGTGACTAGAGTGTGGTCTCCGAATTGTGCTTGGTTAAACACATCAACGTAGTCACGCTCGTAACTCAGCCATGACTCATGACCGTAACTGCCAACAGAAACGAACATTTTCTCGAATGCTACGTCAGGGCGAACCCAATGACGATCGTTTTCGGAACGTGCCATTTTGATATTGAAATCAATATACGGGTTAGTCGGCATGTAGTGGTAAGAGATGGTTGTGGTGTTGTCCGTGTATTTGTTATCGACGGTGTAAGCGTATTGGGCTTTTTCTAATGAGCCGTATTTCTTGATATTGTATTCGGTGATGTTAGGCATTTTTCCTCGGCGGTTAGCCCAAGGTTTACGACCTTCATCTTTGTAGCGAGTGTGGCTAATTTCAAACTCGTGATCGTTGTTTTCATAACCGACCTTTACGAGCATGTTTTCTTGCTCATAACCTGAGTAATCCAACGTTTCACCACCTCCGACTTTAATGTCATCAGAATCTTTTACCGAGCCATTCGCTAGAAAATAAAAACCAGTATCGTTTTTACCATAGAGTGTTAGCGTGTAGGCGTTCTCATCACCGTTAGTGTTGTATGCACTTGAGATGCGAGCACCAAAGTTTCTGTCGCCGTAAAGGAGATCATCGACACTTTTGGTTTTAATGCGAATGGAGCCACCAAACTTCCCGTTGAGTGCTCGATAGTCGTGCGCGCCCTTGATAATTTCTGCTTCGCCAATTAAGAACGGATCAAAAAAGAAGGTACCGTAGCGGTATTGTTGAAAGCCAATTGGAGCGCCATCGACAAAGACGGCGATATCGCTTGGATCATCAAAGCCACGAATGTTAATACGTTCGCCACCAGAACGACCGCCACCATCTATTGATGCACCGGGAACGGCATCGATCATTGAGGCAAAATTAGAGTACTGTTGCTCTTCAATCTCTGACCAATTAATGGTGGTTTGCGCAGGCTCAGCAATGGTAATAGGTTTGGCATAACGAACGCCTATGACTTCAAGCTCTTCATTTGGCGCTGTCTCGGCATATGAATAAAGAGGGAAGAGCAAAGCCAGTGAAATGAGATTTACTTTGAATGGATGACTTTTTAATCGTTTCATATTGATGATTTATAGTGTTTTTATGAAGCTGGGATTATAAGAACATTATTACGATTAATAAATGATAATGAGATTAATTATCAAATGTGTTTTTGCGACGGATTGTAAAGTTTTTTATCCATTCGTGGAAACTGCGATGAGTATCGTTAGCTTACATAAAACAAAAAGCCCAGCATCATGGACGCTGAGCTTATTGGCTTTAAACAAGATAGTGCGAGCACTGTTGCTCCTTTTGAGCTAATCAGGCGCCTACTTGATAGGAATTACTGAGTTTCTAACGGTATCTGTCCGGTTGTCAGCGGCTCGGCATCGAATTCAGTGAGGCCTTCAATATAGCTTTCGACTGCTTGCTCTAAAGCATTATCACCTTGGTTAAAATAGGCAAGGTGGAAAATTGCATCGCCTTCGTTCACCAATGGTAATGTTTGTTGACCGATAACCAAACCACGCTTCGGGGCTTTTAGTTCTATCTCATCATGACCAAGAGGAGAGCTAATATAAGCGAGCGTTTCACCTTGTTCTACTTTGTCTCCCAGATTAACGACAGTACGCAAAATGCCGTTACCTGACGCGCGAACCCAGCTGGTGGACTTCGCTATGATAGGCTCAGGCAGCTTTTTCCTGCTCGCACGCAACATACCAATGGCTTGCATTACGCGCCGAACCCCGAGTACACCAGCGCTGATCGAAAGTGGATCAAAGCGCAATGCTTCGCCAGCCTCGTAGGTGAGCACTGGAATATCACATTTTTCTGCTTCACTGCGTAAAGAGCCATCACGCAATGCTGAATCAACAATCACTGGCGTTGCAAATGCTTGAGCAATACGCAGAGTTTCTGGGTTGCTTAAGTTTGCGCGGATCTGTGGCAAGTTCGTGCGATGAATTGCCCCTGTGTGTAGATCCAAAATGTAGTCACAACGCTTGGCAATGTTGTTAAAGAACCCGTGTGCCATACGAGATGCAAGTGCGCCTTTTTCACTGCCAGGAAAGCAACGGTTGAGATCTCGTCGGTCGGGCAAGTAACGAGATTTATGGATGAAACCAAAAACGTTAACGATAGGTACTGCAATGACAGTGCCTTTCAGTTTTTGTGGATCCAGTTGGTTAATGATCTGACGAACGATTTCTACGCCATTAAGCTCATCACCATGGATAGCAGCATTCACCATTAACACTGGTCCTTCTTGTTTCCCATGGATGATTTCCACAGGAATAGATAAAGGCGAATGTGTATATAGCTTCGCTGCTTCAAATTCGATCTCTAATCGTAGCCCTGGTTGTATTTGATGTCCTAAGAGCTCAAACACTTTGCTTTTTTTACTTCTGGCCATAAACCATCTCTGTCAAATGCGTCATCAGCAATGTAACAATTGCTGCAAAATCGCACTAATCATTCTCATTAAGGACACGACAAATTACTTTAATCGTCATGCGTGAAATTTTGTTATGTGTGAAGTTTTTGTTTTCAATATGATCTTTTCTATCAGTTTAATACATAACAAGACATAGAGAAGAGAGCGCAATAATAGCCTTAAAAAATGTGACTGTATTAAAAATAATACTGTTCATGGAGGACAAAAAAACGGACTTTTAACCCTACTTTTTATCCGATAATATCCGCGCCGAATTTGAGGTTTCACACTTTATAACTAGAGGTTTTGATGAAAAAGGCAATTGCTAAAATTGGTGCATTGACTGCGGTAGCAGTTTCACTTTCAGGTTGCGTAGGTAGTAATGCCGTGACAGGTTATGTCATGGGGTTTAACTTGAAAGCTGTTGACAACCGTTACGCTCGAGGTGGTCTAAATATGCTTTTAGCGCCTGTTTATGGTGTCGCGATCGCAGCGGATTATATCGTGTTTAACTCTCTAGAATTTTGGACGGGTAAGAACCCGTTAAATGGTAAGCCACATATCTTCGATACAAAGGTAGATACTTACATTGATGTCAATCACCAGTTAGATAAGTCGTTAACGACGGCACCAATCGCACCATTAGCGGATAACCGTGTCATTGAGCAGGGGCGAATGCAGCAAATCGATGAGAACACTGTTCAAATGGATATTACTTACAGCAACGGTGAAAAGGCGACACTCATGGGTGCGCGCGATGGTGAGTTTGTTACTTACTACATTGATGGTGAAGTTGTTGCACAAACCTCAATGGATGAATTAGCCGCTTACGCGCAAAACCGTGTGTAGTTGGGTTCAACTAAACCAAAAAAAGGGTGCCGTATGGCACCCTTTGTCGTTTTTCGTGATTGAATTATGCTTTCTCTGGAATCGCTTCTAAAAGCGCGACCATCTGATCCCAGTACAACTGAACAGTATCAATCTTCACTTTCTCATCTGGAGAGTGAGGGAATTTTATTGTTGGACCGAAAGAAACCATATCCATGTGTGGGTATGGTTCTTTAAATAGGCCACACTCAAGACCTGCATGGATGACCATGATGTTCGGCTTATGACCGTAAATGCCTTCATACATATCACGGAAAATTGCCATGATCTCGGAATCTGCATCTGGCTTCCAGCCAGGGTAAGCGCCTGAGAACTGAATTTGTGCGCCTGCTAGCTCAGTAATCGAGCGCAGCATGCTTTCCACTTGGCTACGGCCAGAGTCAATGAGAGAACGAATCAAGCAAAGCACGGTGACTTTATTTTCTTCTGTGCTGATCACACCAACGTTTAGAGAAGTTTCAACAACGCCTTCCACCTCATCACTCATACGGATTACGCCGTTTGGACAAGCGTTAAGTGCCGCAATGAATCGTTGCTGATCGGCGATTGAAAATACTTGCGCGTCAGTCGTGATCACTTCATTAAAGGTTACGATACCTGTTTCGATTTTACCCAATTCAGTTTTAAGCAGCTCAGTGTAGTGGTTGAACAGCTCAGCAAGCTTGTCTTGGTTTTCGACAGGAAGCGCGACAGTAACAAACGCTTCGCGAGGGATTGCATTACGTAAGCTACCGCCACGGAATTCGACTAAACGTAAATCAAGCTCTTGAGCATGACCGGCAAGGAAACGACCAAGTAATTTGTTGGCATTACCGCGACCTGTGTGAATGTCACAACCTGAGTGACCACCTTTTAGGCCTTTCAGCGTCAGTTGGCGTGTTACAAAACCTGCAGGCGTTGATTCTCGAGAAATATCGAAAGTCATGGTGCCATCAACGCCACCTGCACAACCCATGTAGACTTCGCCTTCTTGCTCAGAGTCTGTATTTAGAAGAATCTCACCCTCTAACCAACCAGCTTCAAGGCCAAATGCGCCAGTCATGCCTGCTTCTTCATCAATCGTCAGCAGAACTTCGAGTGGACCGTGCTTAATATCTTTAGATGCCAATACAGCAAGGCAAGAAGCCATACCAATACCGTTATCTGCACCAAGCGTCGTGCCTTTCGCAGTTACCCATTCGCCATCGATGTAAGGTTGGATTGGATCTTTGGTGAAGTCGTGTTCAGTGTCTTCGTTTTTCTGCGGCACCATGTCGATGTGTGCTTGAAGTACAACAGCCTTCTTATTTTCCATTCCTGGTGTCGCGGGCTTTTTGATGAACACGTTACCGGTTGGATCACGGCGAACGTCAAAGCCTTGCTCTGTTGCCCAGTTGATAATGTACTGTGCTAATGCTTCTTCATGTTTCGATGGATGAGGGATAGAACAAATCTTATCGAAAAACTGCCAAAGTGGAGCAGGTGATAAGGTACTGATCTCAGAATGGAACTCAGACACGGAGGACTCCTTTTGATGTGCTTTGCCAAATATATACCGTAAAAATATTGTCAAGGTAGCATTAAATGCTAGACGATTTGGCCTTCAAATTGCCGTTAGCATACCACCAGATAAGGAGTACGAGTAGTCGCGATCACAAGGATTTCTCTCAGAACTGTCACAGTTTGTGAATACAATAACAAGCACTATGTGTTCTCTATCATACATTCTGAAAGTGGCTTTATTTTTTAATTCATAAAATTGTAATTTAATTACACATAAACTTTGATAAAGGTCAATTTATGCATTTTTTGTGATTTCAATCACTAAAATGCTTGTAATTAAATTTCTTGGTGGTATATTTGTAACCAGCTTCTGAGAGAAGAATGAAATGCTCAAAGGATGAGTCCGTTTTATCGCCTCCAAGGAACCGAGAAATCAACGAATGTTTAATTGATTTAAAAGGTGATAGTTATGAAAGGTTTACCAAGTACAATGTTCTGGAATAGCAAGTCTGTTTACACCGGTAACTTTGTATACCCAACAAGCTTTGGCTACTAAGTGAAGTCAACGCATGTGACTCGAACAGTTTGTTCACCCCTATAAATTGGAATTTTTTTTCAGTGATAGTGCTGACATGATTCACCGCCACCCAAATTGGGTGGCGTTTTTTTATCTCTATTTTCTCTTCCTGACTCACTTATTGCCATCAAAGCCTTCTTCTATTCCCCATTCTTCGGTTTTATCGACTTTTCCATCAAATCTGTTAGATACCATGTTTAAAATGGGCCTTTTTCATCTGAAAGTTTAGTACATTGCTCAGTTTTTATTCTCTTTTAGAGAACTGTGTTATCTGGGTTACCTATTGTTTTATAAGAATATATTTCTTTGCTTGCTTTGATAGATTAGAGAATGTGTTTCATATCCAAAGAAAAAAAACGCATTAGAGTGAAGATTCTATCTAGAATTTGCTATTTGATAACTTTATAATTCCCGCCAATCGATTACGCAACCGTTTACTTTTTACCTTTACAGGATTCGATCATGCTCGAGAGGCTTTTTAAACTCAGTGAAAATGGCACAAATGTGCGCACTGAGATCATTGCAGGTGTTACGACCTTCCTAACTATGGCTTACATTATTTTTGTAAACCCAGCGATCCTGTCGGATACCGGTATGGACCGTGGCGCCATTTTTGTTGCGACTTGTCTTGCTGCCGCAATCGGCTGTTTTATTATGGGATTTGTTGCCAATTACCCAATCGCACAGGCACCAGGAATGGGCCTGAACGCATTTTTCACTTACTCTGTTGTATTGGGAATGGGTTATACGTGGCAAGTTGCGTTAGCGGCTGTATTTGTTTCTGGCCTTCTGTTCATTCTTTTAAGCGTATTTAAGATCCGTGAGTGGATTATTAACTCGATCCCGCATTCTCTACGAACAGGTATTTCAGCTGGTATTGGTCTTTTCTTAGCGTTTATCGCATTAAAAAATGCAGGTATCGTCGTTGATAACCCAGCGACATTAGTTTCTATGGGAGAGATCACATCATTGCCATCTGTATTGGCCGCGATTGGTTTCTTTCTTACGATTGCATTGGTTCACCGTGGTGTGAAAGGTGCGGTGATGATCGCCATTCTTGGCGTTACAGCGCTTGGTCTTCTATTTGGTGATGTGCAGTGGGGCGGTATTATGTCAACGCCACCAAGCATTGCGCCAACTTTCATGCAACTGGATTTCTCTGGTTTGTTTGAAGTAGGCATGATTTCCGTCGTATTTGCTTTCCTATTTGTCGATTTATTTGACACCGCAGGTACGCTCGTTGGCGTTTCTCAAAAAGCAGGCCTAACTGATGAGAATGGCAACATCCCTCGTTTAAACAAAGCGTTACTTGCAGACTCAACAGCAACGTCAGTAGGTGCATTACTTGGTACCTCCAACACGACATCTTATATTGAAAGCGTTTCTGGTGTGGCTGCGGGTGGGCGTACTGGTCTAACAGCCGTGGTTGTTGGTGTACTGTTCCTACTTGCTCTATTGTTCTCACCACTTGCGGGTATGATCCCTGCTTATGCAACGTCAGGTGCGCTATTCTATGTGGCGATCTTGATGCTGTCTGGGCTAGTAAGCATTGATTGGCGTGACTTAACTGAAGCGTCCCCAGTTGTTGTGACTTGTTTAGTTATGCCGCTAACATTCTCGATTGCAGAAGGTATCACGTTAGGCTTTATCGCATACGCGGCGATCAAGTTATTCAGCGGTAAGGGCCGTGAAGTGTCGATGAGTGTATGGGTGATGTCAGCCATCTTCATCGTTAAATACCTCGTCGGTTAATTTCTCGAGCAAAAAGCCAGTGTGGATTTATTCACGCTGGCTTTTTCTTTTTTTACGTTGTTCACAGAAGACGGTTTTTCTGCGGAATAGGCAGAGAATTTTGATATCACCGTTGGTATTAGCGGTGTGTTTCGGTAGAATAATCGTTTGCGCAGCTTGAAATCCTCGTCTCCAAACATTTTGGAGAAGTTAGTGAGCATTCCGCTTTTGAGTGACTTCGCTAGATTTTGAGGATGCATATTTTCAAATTATTAGGTTATTACAATGAGTAAAAAATTCATTATCACTTGGGATGCAATGCAGACTTACTGCCGTGAACTGGCTGAAAAACAAATGCCAGCTGAGCAATGGAAAGGAATTTGGGCGGTAAGCCGCGGCGGTTTGGTTCCTGGCGCTATTTTGGCTCGTGAACTGGGTATTCGTTACGTTGATACAATCTGTATTTCAAGCTACGACCATGATCATCAGCGCGACATGACGGTACTAAAAGCACCTGAAGGTGATGGCGAAGGTTACCTAATCGTTGAAGACCTAGTAGACAGTGGTGATACAGCGCGCAAACTACGTGAGATGTATCCAAAAGCGAAAATGATCGCTGTGTGTGCGAAACCATCAGGCAAAGAGCTGCTGGATGATTACGTTGTAGATATTGCTCAAGACACTTGGATCGAGCAGCCTTGGGATATGTCAATCCAGTATGCTGAGCCAGTAAACCGCAAGCAAAAATAAGCGCGGTTAAAGAATATTGAGAAATGCCCCTTTATAGGGGCATTTTTTTTATTATGATATTAAATCATGCTAATAGCCTAGGGTTCTTCCTATGTCTGAAGACGTCAGTAAAAATCTTTCCGAAACTTTGTTCGTGAAACATAAGCAAGCAAAAGAAACCTCCGCGCTTACCCAGTACATGCCGACCAGTAAAAAAATACTTGATGAACGAGAAGCGCAAGGTGATCGTGCTTGGTATCGTCATTTGCGTCGCTTGCAATGGGCTTGGCAAGGATTGTCTCCGATCGAAATGGAAGGCGTACTGTCCAAAATTGCTTCATCTTCTCACTCGCGAACCAATGATGATTGGTTAGACACTGTAATGGGTTATCACAGTGGTAACTGGACATTTGAGTGGATCAAGCTTGGTATGGATCATCAGAAGCGAGCAAATGAAATGCAAGGAGAAGAGGCAGCGGATGAACTCTTCACTGCTTCTTTGTGTTTTAGTATTGCAGGCTACCCACATTTAAAAAATGACAATTTGGCATCGCAGGCTCAAGTACTGGCAAACAAAGCGTATTCTGACGGCGCAGAAAAAACTAAGTACACCATCAAGCAAATTGAAGTGCCTTACCAAAATCGCAAAATCATCGCGAACCTCCATTTACCAAGAACGGATAAACAGTTGCCTGTGGTCATGGTGAGCGCTGGTTTGGATACTCTACAAACCGACATGTGGCGTTTGTTCCGTAATCGTCTTGCACCGCGAGATATTGCGATGTTAACCGTGGACATGCCTTCGGTAGGGCATAGCTCTCATTGGCCCTTGACCGAGAATTCAAGTTGCCTACATCAAGCGGTATTGAATGAGCTTTACTCGCTACCTTGGGTTGATCATCACAAAGTGGGGTTAGTTGGGTTTCGTTTTGGTGGTAATGCCATGATCAGACTCTCTTTTGTCGAGCAGGAAAAGATCAAAGCTTGTGTCGCTCTAGGCGCACCCGTACATGATATTTTTACTTCCCCTCAGAAGTTACAAAAAATGCCGAAGATGTATTTAGACCTTTTGGCTTCCCGTTTGGGGAAAAATGCGGTTGATATTAATAGCATGGCTGGTCAGATGATGGCGTGGTCATTGAAGGTTCAGGGCTTCCTGAGCAGTCGAAAAACCAAAGTGCCTATTTTGGCTTTGAGTCTTGAAGGCGATCCAGTGTCGCCACACAGTGATAATCAACTTGTTGCTCTATTTAGCCAGTATGGTAGAGCGAAAAAAATCAGTTCCAAAACAATTACAAAAGGATATGAGCAATCCCTCGATTTAGCCATAAAGTGGCTAGAAGATGAATTATTAGGGTGACAATTCTCCTAAATTAGTTAAGAGTGATATATCTGAGCAAAAAATAAGCTCATGATAATTAAAAATAATAATCATTCTTGGGTGTTTACTTTTAACTATGAAAACGGAGATTCATATGTCAGAGACGACTCAGGGCCCGACTCACTTTCGCTTGATGTCAAAGTTGAAGGCGATAGGGCCTTACCTGCGCGAACCACAATCGCAAGAAGGGCGCTATTATTTTGATTGTTTATCTGTATGTGTAGACGACAAAAAATCGCCTGAGAAGCGTGAATTTTGGGGCTGGTGGATGGATTTGGAATCCATCGAGGGAGGCTTTACTGCTAAATATCATATTGGCAAGTACAACAAAGAAGGGCAATGGGTATCTGAAGCCCTTCCCAAAAAAGTAGTAGAGGAAGTGTATCTCACGCAGAGCACATTCCATCAAAAGCTGGTTGATACTTTAGAAGAACACTTCAAATTAGAAGTCGAATATCACACGGAGTCTTTCGATTTCGCTTAATTTGGTTGTTTTCATTTAATACCAAACAAAAAGGTGCGAAAACGCACCTTTTCTCTTGTTAATTCCCTATTTGATTGTTAAAACATCCTCTCTTTATTTGTTTTTCACTTCAGAAGACATCATGACAACGAATCAACAAAATGCAGTTGTTTCACAACCACAAACTGTCGTTGTGAAACTGGGTACAAGTGTGCTGACAGGCGGCACTCTGGCACTCGACCGTGCACACATGGTTGAGTTAGCACGCCAGTGTGCTGAGCTTAAAAAACAAGGCCATTCAATCGTAATGGTTTCGTCTGGTGCGATTGCAGCAGGCCGTGAGCATCTTGGTTACCCCGCATTGCCCAACGAGATGGCGAGTAAGCAGTTACTTGCCGCGGTGGGGCAGAGTCGCTTGATTCAAACATGGGAGTCTTTGTTTGGTATTTATGGTATCAAGATCGGCCAAATGCTACTAACCCGTGCCGATTTAGAAGATCGTGAGCGATTCCTTAACGCGCGTGACACTATTAATGCGCTCGTTGCGAACGATATTGTTCCTATCGTAAACGAAAATGATGCCGTTGCGACTAGCGAGATTAAAGTTGGCGATAACGACAACCTTTCCGCTTTGGTAGGCATTTTATGTGGTGCAGATAAGCTCTTGCTTTTAACTGACCAAAAAGGTCTGTTTACTGCTGACCCTCGTAAAGATCCGAACGCAGAGCTTATCAAGGAAGTAAAAACCATCGACGATACGCTGCGTAAAATCGCTGGTGGAAGCGGTACAACATTGGGTACTGGTGGTATGGCAACGAAGCTGCAAGCCGCAGACATCGCTCGCCGCGCAGGTATCGAGGTTATTATTGCTGCTGGTAGTGCGCCGAATGTTATCTTTGACTCTTTAAGTGCTGAACCTCAGGGCACGCGCTTCCTACCTTGCGCTGAAGCCTTAGAGAACCGTAAACGCTGGATTCTAGCGGGGCCTGCGGCATCGGGCGACATCGTTATTGATGATGGTGCAGTCAATGCTGTGGTTGGCAAGGGCAGTAGCCTACTTGCTAAAGGGGTCATCAAAGTTAGTGGTGACTTCGCACGAGGCGAAGTGGCGCGTGTAACAAACGCTCACGGTAAGTTGGTGGCTCGTGGCATCAGCGCCTACTCAAGTGATGACCTAACTAAAATTACGGGTAAGCACAGTAAAGATATCATCTCTATTTTGGGTCATGATTATGGCTCTGAGGTGATTCACCGCGATGATTTGGTCGTCATTCAGGAATAGAATTAGAGGGAAGCAAAGTGGATTTAACGAATATGGGTAAAGCTGCTAAAGATGCAGCTTTCGAATTAGCGACAGCGTCAACTGCGCAAAAGAACCAAGCATTAGCCATCATTGCTGATGAACTAGAAGCAAACTCTGCTGCTATTTTGGCGGCAAACGCTAAAGACATCGAACTTGGCCGTGAAGCGGGTTTAACCGATGCGCTGCTCGATCGCCTTTTGCTTAATGAAGAACGATTGACTGCAATTGCGAATGATGTTCGCAACGTCATTAGCTTGAACGATCCTGTAGGCAGCGAAATAGACAGTAAGGTACTGGAAAATGGGATGTCACTGTCTCGTCGTCGCGTGCCGCTTGGTGTCGTGGGCGTAATTTATGAAGCGCGTCCAAACGTAACCATTGATATCGCAGCGTTGTGCTTGAAAACCGGCAACGCAAGCATTTTACGTGGTGGCAAAGAGACCTTTTTCTCGAATATGGAATTAGTGAAGGTTATTCAGTCTGCGCTCGCAAAGGCGAACCTTCCAGCCGCTTCTGTGCAGTACATTGAAAAACCAGATCGTGAGCTTGTTTCTCAATTGCTTAAGTTGGACGATTACGTCGACATGATCATTCCACGCGGTGGTGCTGGCCTACACAAAATGTGTAAAGAAAACAGCACGATTCCGGTGATTATTGGTGGCTTTGGTATCAGCCATATCTTTGTCGACGAATCCGCTGATCTAGAGAAATCCCTGAATGTGGTTGAGAACTCTAAAGTTCAACGTCCATCTGCGTGTAACTCATTAGATACGCTGCTCGTGCATGAAAAAATTGCAGCGCAATTCCTACCAATGATCGTAGAGCGCATGAACGATAAAGTGACCTTCGTGATAGAGCCTAAGGCAAAAGCACTGATGGCTCAAGCAACACAAATTCGCGATGCTGTTGAAGGTGACTTTGATACGGAATGGTTGAGCTACACTCTTGGTGTAAAAGTTGTGTCTGATGTGAAAGATGCCATTGATCATATGCGTGTCCATAACGCGAGCCACTCAGATGCGATCATGACCAATAGTTTGGAAAACTCAGAACTGTTCATCAATTCTGTCGGTTCGGCGGCGGTTTATGTGAATGCTTCAACGCGCTTTACAGACGGTGCGCAATTTGGCCTTGGCGCAGAAGTCGCAGTATCTACGCAAAAGCTACATGCACGCGGTCCGATGGGCTTAGAAGAGCTAACTAGCTACAAGTGGGTTGGTAAAGCTAACTACTTAGCACGCAGTTAACACATTCGACGAGATCTTGAGTGAAAAAGGGGCCTTTGCGCCCCTTTTTGTTTTGTCTAACATACCAATTCCGCTACACTACATGAGCTTTTATTTCGGTTTGAAAGCGTTATACCCAAATAGCTTTAATAGAGTCCGTATAACCATGAACGCGTGGTTATCCGTGATTGCTCATGAGGTTATTTTGGTATAGATATGGAGGTGATATGCATTGTCCTTTTTGTTCCGAGAACGATACCAAAGTTATTGATTCCCGCTTAGTGGCTGATGGCCATCAAGTTCGACGTCGCCGTCAGTGCTTGGCGTGTAGCGAGCGTTTCACTACGTTTGAAAGCGCAGAGTTAGTGATGCCTAAAGTGATCAAATCGAATGGCAACCGTGAACCATTTGATGAAGATAAAATGGTCGGCGGTATTCAACGCGCTTTAGAGAAACGCCCAGTGAGTGCCGATTCTATAGAATTAGCGATCAGTATGATCAAATCACAACTGCGTGCGACGGGTGAGCGAGAGGTTCCGAGTGAAATGATTGGTAATTTAGTCATGGACCAGCTCAAAGAGCTCGATAAGGTGGCTTACATTCGTTTTGCTTCGGTTTACCGCAGCTTTGAAGATATTCGCGAGTTTGGCGAAGAGATTGCCCGCCTAGAAGACTGAGTAGCTCATGACTCAACACACTCCTGAAAGAGCGTTTTCTGATTTAGATTTCGCCATGATGTCACGAGCTATTAAGTTAGCGAAACGTGGCATTTACACCACCGCCCCTAATCCAAATGTAGGGTGTGTCATCGTTCGTGATGAAGAAATTGTCGGTGAAGGCTATCACCATCGTGCTGGTGAGCCGCATGCCGAAGTGCACGCGATGCGCATGGCGGGTGAAAAAACAGTTGGTGCAACCGCTTATGTGACGCTAGAACCTTGCTCTCATTACGGCCGTACACCGCCATGTGCCGAAGGGCTGATTAAAGCCAAAGTGGCACGTGTGGTTTGCGCCATGGTAGACCCAAACCCGAAAGTTGCAGGTCGCGGCATCCAGATGTTACGTGATGCCGGAATTGAAGTACAAATCGGCTTGTTAGAGCAAGATGCCCTTGCCCTTAACCCTGGTTTTATAAAGTACATGCGTACAGGCATGCCGTTTGTTCAATTAAAAATGGCAGCCAGTTTGGATGGGCAAAGCGCACTCAGTAATGGTCAGAGCCAATGGATCACCTCCCCAGCGGCCCGCCAAGATGTGCAGCGTTATCGAGCGATAAGTGGTGGCATTCTTTCTACTAGCAAAACGGTGATTGATGATAATGCATCACTCAATGTGCGCTGGGATGACTTACCTAAAAGTGTTCAAGCGCAGTATTTACAAGAAGAGCTTCGTCAACCAGTACGTGTAATCTTAGACCGTCAGAACCATTTAACTGATGCGCTCAAGCTGTTCCATACCGATGGAGAACGAGTTATTGTTCGCTCTGATGGAGACTGTATCCCTCTATTGGACAGCGCTGACCAAATTGACTTATCAACGACATTAAAGCGTATCTCTGATGAGCACCATATCAATCACTTATGGGTTGAAGCTGGAGCTACGCTAGCGAGTGCGATGATAAAGGCTAATCTTGTAGATGAGCTCATTGTTTACCTTGCGCCAAAACTCATGGGCAGCGATGGTCGGGGGCTTATCGGTGCTTTAGGGTTAAGCGCTATGGCTGACGTCATTGATTTAAACATTACAGACGTTCGTATGGTTGGGGTAGACATTCGCATCACGGCCACCATAAAACGTAATGAAATTAGATAAGAAATAGTATGTTTACAGGAATAGTAGAAGCAGTTGGCAAGTTAGCTGCGATTACGCCGAAGGGCGAAGACATCACCGTCACGGTTGAAACGGGTACGCTTGATATGTCAGACGTTAAGTTAGGCGATAGCATTGCGACCAACGGTGTTTGCTTAACGGTAGTTGACTTCGGAAGCCACTATTACAGTGCTGATCTGTCATTAGAAACCTTGAAGAAAACTGGGTTTGCTGAATACCAAGTAGGCGATAAGGTGAATCTAGAAAAAGCCATGTTGCCAACAACGCGATTGGGTGGACATATCGTTTCTGGCCATGTCGATGGGGTTGGTGAAATTGTCGAACGCAATTCAGTTGGCCGTGCGATAGAGTTTTGGGTTGCAATGCCTGCGGAAATTAGCAAGTACGTTGCAGAGAAAGGCTCGATTACTGTTGATGGTATTAGCCTAACCGTCAACGACTTACGTAAAAATGCTTTTAAGCTGACGATCGTTCCTCATACGAGTGAAGAAACTACGATTGACCAGTTTCAAGTGGGGCGCAAAGTCAACTTAGAAGTTGATGTACTTGCGCGTTATATGGAGCGTTTACTGCAAGGACAACAAGAAGATAAGGCCGAGTCTCGTATCACGATGGACTTTTTACAGCAAAACGGTTTTGCATAAGTCTTGGGAGTGGCTGCGTGAGGCATGCGATAAAGAGCAGACTCACAGAACACCGCGAGATTCATTGACTTGCTTGATGCAAAGCTCAAACTATTGACCTAACTAGCATTCACTGCAACGTAATTTTTCATTGCTGTCGCAATAACAAATTTAGAATAACGGGATAACAGACTATGCCAATCAGTACGCCACAAGAAATTATTGATGATATTCGCGCAGGCAAAATGGTCATCCTAATGGATGATGAAGACCGCGAGAATGAAGGTGACTTGATCATGGCTGCCGAGCATATTACGCCGGAAGCCATCAACTTTATGGCAACCTATGGCCGTGGCCTGATTTGTTTAACCATGACCAAAGATCGTTGCGAAAGTCTAGGTCTGCCACCAATGGTGCAAGACAATAATGCGCAATACACCACCAACTTTACTGTTTCGATTGAGGCAGCAGAAGGGGTAACGACTGGTATTTCAGCCGCAGATCGCGCACGTACCGTTCAAGCAGCAGTCGCGCCAAACGCTAAAGCTGCGGATTTGGTGCAGCCTGGTCACATCTTCCCTCTCGCAGCTCAAGACGGCGGTGTACTGACTCGCGCAGGTCACACTGAAGCTGGCTGTGATTTGGCTCGTCTTGCTGGTTTAGAGCCAGCATCGGTGATTGTTGAGATCTTAAATGACGACGGCACGATGGCTCGTCGCCCAGATCTAGAGATCTTTGCAGAGAAGCACGGTATTAAATTGGGCACTATTGCCGACCTAATTGAGTATCGCAATAACACTGAGACAACGATTGAACGTGTGGCAGAGTGCAAGTTACCGACAGAGTTTGGCGAGTTCACGTTAGTCACGTACAAAGACACCATTGATAACCAAGTGCACTACGCAATGTGCAAGGGCGATTTGAAAGAAAAAGCGCCACTGGTTCGCGTTCATCTTCAAGACGTTTTTACCGACTTACTACGTAGCGATCGTAATGCAGAGCGCAGCTGGACACTAGATAAGGCAATGAAACGCATTGGTGAAGAGGGCGGTGTACTGGTTGTTCTTGGCCATGAAGAATCGACCGATCTACTTATTCATCGCGTGAAGATGTTCGAAGCGCAAGACAAAGGTGAAGCACCAACGCTTGCTAAAAAACAAGGCACGTCTCGCCGTGTTGGCGTTGGTTCACAGATTCTTGCGGATCTCGGTGTACATGATATGCGTCTTCTGTCATCGACCAACAAAAAGTACCACGCGTTAGGTGGTTTTGGTCTGAACGTTGTTGAGTACGTCTGCGAGTAACAACCGAACAATAAGTTCCTAGTCTTTGACGTGCTTAACTCGTCAATGGCTAGGAGCCAGTGATTTGCCTCCAATTTCCATTAGATATTGCTCACAAATTTGTGCTAGAATCCGGCGATTCTCACTTGATGAACATATTTCACTTATAAATAGAGTTAAAGGAAAGCTTATGAAAGTGATCGAGGGTGGCTTCCCAGCGCCAAATGCAAAAATTGCTATCGTTATTTCTCGTTTCAACAGTTTTATTAACGAAAGCCTACTTTCTGGTGCGATCGATACACTAAAGCGTCACGGACAAGTAAGCGAAGACAACATCACGGTTGTGCGTTGTCCAGGTGCCGTAGAACTACCTCTAGTAGCTCAGCGTGTTGCTAAAACTGGCAAATTCGACGCTATTGTTTCTCTAGGGTCTGTTATTCGCGGTGGAACGCCTCACTTTGACTATGTTTGTAGTGAAATGAACAAAGGTCTAGCACAAGTGTCTATGGAATTCAGCATTCCAGTAGCATTTGGTGTTTTGACTGTTGATACGATCGATCAAGCGATTGAACGCGCAGGAACCAAGGCTGGTAATAAAGGTGCAGAGGCTGCACTAAGCGCACTTGAAATGATTAATGTACTATCTGAAATTGATTCCTAATGGGGGCCAGTGTGAAACCAGCCGCACGTCGTAACGCACGTCAATTCGCTCTACAGGCGATCTACTCATGGCAAATTACTAAAGAGAATGTTGCCAAGATTGAAGAACAGTTTTTGTCTGGCGACAAATACGATGAAGAAGAACTTCATGCATCTGAGCCAGCGCTTGCTGCTCCAGAGACAGACGTAGCTTACTTCCGTGAACTATTAAGCGGTGTTGTACTTAGCCACGCTGAGCTAGATAGCAAAATTCGTCCATACATCTCTCGTCCTATGCAGGATTTAGATATGATGGAACTTGCTCTTCTTCGCCTTGCTATGTACGAGATGACTCGTCGCGAAGATGTTCCTTACAAAGTTGTTATCAATGAAGCGATTGAACTTGCAAAAGTTTTCGCAGCAGAAGATAGCCACAAGTTTGTGAATGGTGTACTTGATAAAGCAGCACCTCACATTCGTAAGAAATAACGATTTCTTCAATGAAAAGGTCAGCACATGCTGACCTTTTTTGTATCAAAAGCTTTTACATCAAAAAGTAAGTGAATTATGTCTGGTGAATTTAA
This sequence comes from Vibrio sp. 779(2023), assembly GCF_033344285.1. Taxonomy (NCBI): domain Bacteria; kingdom Pseudomonadati; phylum Pseudomonadota; class Gammaproteobacteria; order Vibrionales; family Vibrionaceae; genus Vibrio; species Vibrio sp. 779(2023). The sequence goes on along the minus strand of NZ_JAWPOM010000004.1, from coordinate 105,899 downwards.
TCTGATAGACAAATACTTCGTCGGTCGTCAGAGCCAACGTAAAGATGTCCATCTAGCCGCTGGTGATGATTGCGCTTTGGTCAAAGCGCCAGCTAATGTTCAGATTGCGATTAGCACGGATACATTGGTAGCTGGAACGCATTTCTTAGCCGACGCGAACCCAGCATGGGTCGCACACAAAGCATTGGCTTCTAACATCAGTGATTTGGCGGCGATGGGCGCAACGCCTGCGTGGGTGAGCTTTGCATTAACGATGCCTGAGCCAGATGAAGAATGGCTTGCACCTTTCTGTGATGCATTTTTCGAACTGGCTGATTACTATGGTATTCAGTTAATAGGCGGTGATACCACCAAAGGCCCATTGTGTCTGACACTGACGGTGCAAGGTTTTGTACCTGAAGACAAAGCGCTCACGCGATCCGGCGCCAAGCCTGGGGATTGGGTATACGTAACGGGAAACCTTGGCGATGCAAAAGCTGGCTTGGATGTGATTCTAGATGACTCTCTGCGCAGTAGAGCCGGCGCGGAAGCACTAGAGCGAGCTCATTACCTTAGTTCTCCGCGTGTGCTTGCTGGACAAGCTCTTGTTGGCTTAGCCTCTTCGGCGATAGATATTTCAGATGGTTTAATCTCTGATATTAAGCACATTTTACAGCGATCTCAGGTTGGGGTGAGTATTGATGTCTCTCAGCTACCGATCTCTTCAGAATTAGTCCAGTTTTTAGATGATAAGATCAGCGCGCAGCAGTATGCTTTAGCAAGTGGCGAAGAATACGAGTTGTGTTTTACCGTGCCGGAGCAAAATCGAGGCTCGTTACAAAGCGCTTTATCTCATACTGGCTGTAAGGTCACATGTATTGGTCAAATCCGACCAAATGGAACCTTCGAGCTGCATGATAACAATCAACCACTTGATTGGGACTTAAGTGGCTTCGACCACTTTAAATGATCTGAGCTAAGCTCTAGCCAAGAGCCTGTTACTATTGAGTAACTCGCAGGCATGACGATTGAAACCAAACTAGCAGTATAGGTTTAAGGATATGACCAACCCTCTTTCTCTGATTTCATTAAAGAACCCGTGGCATCTATTGGCGACGGGTTTTGGCAGTGGATTATCCCCGTTTATCCCTGGAACAATGGGCACACTGGCGGCCGTGCCTCTCTTTTTGTTGTTGGCACAATTACCATTTGCGGCGTATGTCATTGTTGTTCTGATTTCGTGTGTGATCGGCATTCAAATATGCCAAGTGACCTCTGCAGACATGAAAGTACATGATCATGGTTCAATCGTATGGGATGAGTTTGCAGGCTTTTGGATTACGATGAGCATTGTACCTGCACTGAATATTCCACTCACTGAATGGAAGTGGTTGATCACTGGCTTCATCTTATTTCGTTTTTTCGATATGGTAAAACCTTGGCCAATTGGGTGGCTAGATAAGCGAGTTCACGGTGGGCTGGGTATTATGGTTGATGATATCGTAGCGGGAATTATGGCTGGTGTTGCCCTGTTTCTAGTCGCAAAATATGCGGGCTGGATGAATTAAACGATGAACTAAACACTGGACGTAAAAAAGGGATGCCATGAGCATCCCTTTTTACATGCTATTTTGCTAAATAATCCAAGATGGATTTTTCAATTCCTTTTGCATCGAGACCAAGCTCTTCATGCAGTTCATCTTGTGTTCCCTGATGAATAAACTCATCTGGTAAACCTAGGTTCAACACAGGTTTAATGATTTTATCTTTCATCATGAACTCAACGACACCAGCACCAGCACCACCCGCGATAACATTTTCTTCTAACGTCACGAGCACGTCATGATCTGCGGCTAATTGACGAATTAATGCTTCATCGAGCGGCTTCACAAAGCGCATATCAGCAACAGTGGCGTTAAGGTATTCTGCCGCTTCTAGCGCGTTACCCAAGAAAGTACCAAAGTTCAGAATAGCAACTTTTTCACCTTGGCGAACCATGCGCCCTTTACCGATTTCTAACGCTGTAAACTCAGTTTCGATTTCTACGCCCATGCCGCTACCACGAGGGTATCGAACCGCACTCGGGCCAGCATGTTTATGGCCAGTGTAAAGCATTTGTCGGCACTCGTTTTCGTCGCTTGGCGCCATGATCACCATGTTCGGAATACAGCGCATAAAGCTCAAATCGAACGCACCTTGGTGAGTTTGACCATCTGCGCCAACGAGACCTGCGCGGTCGATCGCAAACATCACTGGTAAGTCCATGATCGCGATGTCGTGGATCAATTGGTCATAACCACGTTGCAAGAAAGTCGAATAGATAGCAACGATTGGATGATCGCCCGCAATTGCCATGCCTGTTGCCAGTGTCACAGCGTGCTGCTCAGCAATCGCCACATCAAAGTATTGGTCTGGGTACTCTTTTGAGAAACGCACCATACCTGATCCTTCGCGCATTGCTGGCGTAATTGCCATTAGCTTAGGATCTTGGGCCGCCATGTCACATAAAAAGTCACCGAAGATCTTTGAGTAAGTTGGCTTACCGCCACTGCTCTTCGGCAGACAATTATGCGTTGGATCGAATTTAGGAACACCATGGTAGCCGATAGGATCTTTCTCGGCAGGCTCATAACCTTTGCCTTTCTTGGTCATGATGTGTAGGAATTGAGGGCCTTTGAGCTCACGCATGTTTTTTAGCGTTTTGACGAGTTCATTGACGTCGTGTCCATCAATCGGGCCAATGTAATTAAAGCCGAACTCTTCGAACAGAGTACCAGGCACTACCATGCCTTTGAGGTGTTCTTCCGTACGGCGAACCAACTCTTTAATAGGTGGAACACCAGACAACACTTTTTTACCGCCTTCACGGATAGAAGTGTACAAGCTGCCAGAAAGTACTTTCGCAAGGTGGTTATTCAGGGCGCCGACGTTTTCTGAAATCGACATTTCGTTGTCGTTCAAAATCACCAACATATCAGGATGAACGTCGCCAGCGTGGTTCATGGCTTCGAATGCCATGCCTGCTGTAATTGCGCCATCGCCAATCACACTGACAATTTTACGGCCTTTGCCTTCTTTTTGTGCGCTGATGGCCATGCCAAGGCCTGCACTGATAGATGTCGAAGAGTGACCGACAGACAAAGTGTCATATTCACTTTCTTCACGCCAAGGGAAAGGGTGTAGACCATCCTTTTGGCGAATTGTTGGCATTTTATCGCGACGTCCGGTGAGGATTTTGTGCGGGTAAGCCTGATGACCAACATCCCAGATCAATTTGTCGATAGGGGTGTTGTAAACATAATGCAGAGCGACAGTTAGCTCTACGGTGCCTAAGCCAGACGCTAAGTGTCCGCTAGATTGGCTCACTGAATTTAGCAGATACGTTCGCAGTTCATCACACAGATTTGGTAATGTTTCTTTCGGAAGAAGACGTAATTCTTCCGGTGTATTTGCTAACGCCAGTGTTGGGTACTTTGAAATATCAAGAGTCATATAAATGCGCGCTTATAGTGTTAATTTTTGCGCTCGATGACATATCGGGCGAACTCTTCGAGTAACTGAGTATTGTATGGGATAGCTTCCAATGCTTGAAGTGCTTCCTGTAACAGAGTGTGAGCTTTCTCTATGGCTCCCTCTAAACCCAGCAGGGAAGGATAAGTGCTCTTATTCAGACCTTGGTCGGAACCTTGAGGCTTACCCAGTGTTTCTGTGTCACTGATGATATCAAGAATATCGTCTTGAACCTGAAACGCCAAACCAATTGCTTTTGAGTAGCGCTCCAAGTGAGGTAGAACCTCGATACCTTTCTCACCAGCAGCTAATGCACCTAATTTTACCGCACAATCAATCAGAGCTCCGGTTTTTTTACGGTGTATCTCTTCCATTTCTTCAAGAGAAACTAGGCGATTTTCCGCGCCTAAATCTAAGGCTTGCCCTACACACATGCCGCTGGCACCAGAGGAATGCGCTAAGGCTTTGATCATGTTGATGCGTTGAGCTTCAGCCGCCGGGCTTAATTGACCATCAGCAATAATAGTGAAGGCAAGAGTTTGTAGTGCGTCACCTGTCAGTATTGCGGTTGCTTCATCAAACTTAATATGACAAGTTGGTTGACCTCGACGCAGTTCATCATCGTCCATGGCTGGCAGATCATCATGAATGAGTGAGTAGGCATGTATACATTCGATAGCAGCGGCGGGGGTGTCTAAGTCTTCAGGTTTACAGCCGAGCATTTGACCTGTGATGTAAACAAGAAAAGGGCGAACGCGTTTTCCACCTAGCAAAAGGCCGTATTTCATTGCTTGAATCAATGGCTGCTCTTGATATGGAAGCTGATCGAGCCACAAATTCAATTGCTGATTGTTTCTTTGTTGAAAAGACGTCAATGTCTGTTGCATCACATTGCTCACTACTGATTGTTATTCTGAATCTGGTTTGAAGTCACTCAGTGGTGCTTCATCATCTTCACTAAGAAGAATGCTCACGCGCTGTTCGGCGTCGCTTAATTTAGTTTGGCCTGCACGAGCTAAGGCAATGCCTCGTTCAAACTTACGCAGGGCATCATCTAGAGCAAGATCGCCATTTTCTAATTGATCAACCAAGCTATCAAGCTCTTCAATGGTTGCTTCAAAGGTCATGTTTTCTGGTTTCTTGACCGCCATCTTTTTTCTGCCTTAATCAAGCCTCGGGTAAGATGCACGAAAGTTACCTTAGCCTAGTAACTTGGTCAAATTTAACCTTATATAATTGTCACAAAATTAGCGTTCAACGAGTCTAAGCGGTGAAACCCCATATTTTGGTTGAGGTTGTTAAGTGTAATTTGTGATCCATTAGCTAAGATTTTTCTAAAAATTCTGCGCGAGTTGTCGATACAGGTAATAATCCGCCCAATGGCAGTATTTGAGTATAGCGTGAGGAGTGCTTTGTGGATTTAGCAACCCTATTAGGTTTGATTGGTGGTTTTGCATTCGTCATTATGGCGATGGTGCTTGGTGGCAGCATCGGCATGTTTGTCGATGTCACGTCGATCCTTATTGTCGTTGGTGGCTCAATATTCGTAGTGTTGATGAAGTTCACAATGGGACAGTTTTTTGGTGCGACAAAGATTGCTGGCAAAGCCTTCATGTTTAAAGCGGATGAACCCGAAGACCTGATCGCAAAAATTGTGGAAATGGCCGACGCGGCGCGTAAAGGTGGTTTTCTTGCTCTTGAAGAGATGGAAATAAACAACACATTCATGCAGAAAGGCATTGATCTACTGGTTGATGGCCATGATGCCGACGTTGTGAGAGCGGCACTCAAAAAAGACATCGCGCTTACAGATGAACGACATACGCAAGGTACTGGTGTATTTCGCGCCTTTGGCGACGTTGCTCCTGCGATGGGAATGATTGGTACCTTGGTTGGTCTTGTTGCGATGCTTTCAAACATGGATGACCCTAAAGCGATTGGACCAGCAATGGCCGTTGCACTCTTGACCACATTGTATGGCGCGATCCTGTCCAATATGGTGTTTTTCCCTATTGCGGATAAGCTTTCTCTTCGCCGTGACCAAGAAACGCTAAATCGCCGTTTGATCATGGATGGCGTATTAGCGATTCAAGATGGCCAAAACCCGCGAGTGATCGATAGTTACTTGAAGAACTACCTCAATGAAGGTAAACGTGCCCTTGAGATTGACGAGTAACTTGGAGAGTCGTGATGGATGATGAAGATAACAAATGCGATTGTCCGCCACCTGGCCTCCCGTTATGGATGGGGACATTTGCAGATTTGATGTCGCTACTGATGTGTTTCTTTGTTCTTCTGCTCTCGTTTTCTGAGATGGATGTACTGAAGTTCAAACAAATTGCAGGATCAATGAAATTTGCCTTCGGTGTGCAAAATCAGCTTGAAGTGAAAGACATTCCCAAAGGCACTAGCATTATTGCCCAAGAGTTTCGACCGGGTCGGCCGGAACCAACTCCGATTGATGTCATCATGCAGCAAACCATGGACATCACTCAGCAGACGCTCGAATTTCATGAAGGGGAGTCTGATCGAGCTGGTGGCACAAAACGTGATGAAGGCAAGTTAACGGGTGGGCAATCGCCAGAAACGTCAACTCAAAACAATGAATCTGCCGAAGCGGACATGCAGCAACAGCAATCTAAAGAGATGTCGCAAGAGATGGAAACCTTGATGGAAAGCATCAAGAAAGCCTTAGAGCGAGAGATTGAACAAGGCGCCATTGAAGTTGAAAACCTCGGTCAGCAGATTGTTATACGTATGCGTGAAAAAGGTGCATTCCCAGAAGGTTCGGCCTTCTTGCAGCCTAAGTTTCGTCCTTTAGTTCGTCAGATTGCAGAGCTAGTAAAAGACGTGCCAGGCATTGTGCGAGTATCTGGCCATACAGACAATCGACCGCTAGACTCGGAACTTTATCGTTCTAACTGGGATCTCTCTTCTCAGCGTGCAGTATCAGTCGCGCAAGAGATGGAGAAAGTGAGAGGCTTCTCTCATCAACGTTTAAGAGTACGAGGCATGGCGGATACGGAACCCTTGTTACCGAATGATTCTGATGAAAATCGCGCGCTTAACCGACGGGTTGAAATCAGCATTATGCAAGGCGAGCCTCTCTACAGTGAAGAAGTGCCGGTAATTCAATAACTAGGCTTTAGTTTTAAGTCAGTAAAGAGATAAGAAAGCGAGCAGATTGCTCGCTTTTTTTGTTTTTCCAATCCGCTTGGGTGTATAATCTTGCGCCTTAAAAGTGAGCTCAGACTACTTTTTGTGACTGAAACGCGGTTTTACTGCGTATGAAGTATTGAAGTTGAGTGTCACTCTTTGTTGATTGCGAAACTAACCTGCGAATTAGACTATGAAATTTATTGTAAAGCCCCATCCAGAAATTTTTGTAAAAAGTGAATCTGTGCGTAAGCGCTTCACAAAGATTTTAGAGTGCAACATTCGTAACATCATTAAGAGCCGCACGGAGTCTGTCGCGGTATTTAACCGTCGTGATCACATTGAAGTGACCTCTGAGAGTAACGAATTCCACGCTGAAGTTCTTGAGGTTTTGACTCATACACCAGGCATTCACCACGTACTGGAAGTGAAGCAAACTGAATTTAAAGACTTGCACGATATCTTCGAGCAAGTGCTAGAACTCAACCGTGCTGCACTCGAAAATAAAACCTTTGTTGTACGTGCGAAGCGTCGCGGCAAGCATGACTTTACCTCTATTGAACTAGAGCGTTATGTAGGCGGTGGTTTAAATCAAGCGATTGAAAGCGCTAGTGTTAAGCTACGAAACCCAGACGTGACGATCAAGGTAGAAGTCTCGAACGACAAGCTAAACCAAGTATTGTCTCGTCATAAAGGCCTAGGTGGTTTCCCACTGGGTACGCAAGAAGACGTGTTAAGCCTGATCTCGGGTGGTTTCGACTCTGGTGTTTCAAGCTATCTTCATATCAAGCGTGGTTCAAAAGTACATTACTGCTTCTTTAACTTAGGTGGTCCAGCACACGAAATCGGCGTTAAACAGGTTTCTCACTACCTATGGAACAAATACGGTTCTTCAGCAAAAGTACGTTTTATCTCAGTTGATTTCGAGCCTGTGGTTGCGGAAATTCTAGAGAAAGTCGATGACGGCCAAATGGGCGTGATCTTGAAGCGTATGTTTATGCGTGCAGCAGGCATGATCGCCCAGAAGATGAAGATCGAAGCATTGGTAACAGGTGAAGCGCTAGGTCAAGTATCGAGCCAAACGTTAACCAATCTACGCCACATCGATAACATAACTGACACGCTGATTCTGCGTCCACTTATCAACTGGGATAAAGAAGACATCATCAATCTAGCACGTGAAATCGGCACAGAAGATTTCGCAAAGACAATGCCAGAATACTGTGGTGTTATCTCTAAGAAGCCAACCGTGAAAGCGGTGAAAGGCAAGCTAGAAGCTGAAGAAGAGAAATTCGACTTTAGTATCCTTGAGCAAGTGGTTCAAGAAGCTCGCATGATGGACATTCGTGATATCGCGAAAGAGTCTGAGCAAGCCGCACCAGAAGTAGAGCAAGTTCAAGCGGTAGAAGAGCACGCGGTTGTGCTAGATATTCGTAGTCCTGAAGAGGAAGACGATAACCCACTTGAAATCGAAGGTGTGGATGTGAAACATATCCCTTTCTACAAGCTGGGTACACAGTTTGGTGACTTAGACCAGTCTAAGACATACCTACTTTACTGTGACCGTGGTGTGATGAGCCGTCTGCAAGCGCTTTACTTGCAAGAGCAAGGCTTCAGCAACGTAAAAGTTTACCGTCCATAGCTGACTGATAAAATACGTTAAAAGGCGCAAATTGAGACATCAATTTGCGCCTTTTTTGTTTTTGATCGCGTTACAGACAACCATTACTTAGCATAATGTTGAGGCTTATCGCAAAGCCATACACTTTGTGTTGATATAACGATAATTAATCCGAAAGAAGAGTAATAAAGTGATATTGCTGCCAGATATGCGGATGAGATTTTTGATAGATAAAAAAACACCGCCTAATTTAGGCGGTGTAACAAATTTGACAGACAGGTCAAAAATAAATACAGGAAGTATATGTTTTGTCACAGGGAGTGTGGACAAAACATTATGGTAGAAATCTACCTAACTCGAAATACGAGTTTGCAAACACAACATCGCAACAACGAAGCCAATTGATTTCCAAAGAAATCAAGCCGTTCAGGCCCGTGTTGCGGGGTGAAATATAGAATTTATCTGGCTGTTCGACAACGGACATTTTATAATGTTTCAGATTAAAAAAACTAATCCTATTAGAGGTCCCATATGTCTCGCAGATTGCCTCCATTAAATTCGCTTCGAGTCTTCGAAGCGGCTGCTCGTCATCTCAGTTTTACACGAGCAGCAGAAGAGTTATTTGTTACTCAAGCCGCGGTCAGTCACCAGATTAAAGCGCTTGAAGAGTTTCTATCATTGAAGCTCTTCCGTCGACGTAATCGTTCTTTGTTGTTAACAGAAGAAGGCCAAAGTTACTTTCTCGATATCAAAGATATTTTCACCTCGATTGCGGAAGCGACAGATAAGGTGTTGGAACGTAGCGAAAAAGGGGCATTGACGATTAGCCTACCGCCGAGTTTTGCTATCCAATGGCTTGTACCTCGTTTGGCCGATTTTAATGCTCAAGAGCCCGATATCGATGTTCGTATTAAAGCCGTAGATATGGATGAAGGCTCACTGACCGATGATGTTGATGTGGCGATCTACTATGGCCGTGGGAACTGGCCAGGTTTGCGAGCAGATAAATTGTATCAAGAGTTTTTGATCCCACTTTGTTCACCTTCATTACTTTTGGGTAACAAACCATTAGAATCTTTAAGTGACCTCAAATTACATACTTTGTTACACGATACTTCGCGTAAAGACTGGAAGCAGTTTGCTCGTCATTACAACATTGAAGGCATCAACGTAAACCACGGCCCTATTTTTAGTCACTCAACGATGGTGCTACAGGCTGCTGCGCACGGTCAGGGGGTCGCGCTCGGTAACAACGTACTCGCCAAACCTGAAATGGAAGCCGGACGACTCATTGCACCATTCGACGAGGTGTTGATATCTAAGAATGCATTCTATGTGGTGTGTCATGAACAGCAGGCAGATATGGGCCGAATCGCAACGTTTAGAGACTGGATGTTAGCAACCGCGAGAAAAGAACAAGAGGAAGTATTGGATGAATCACTGGATAGCTGAGGGGCCTGAAAACGGACCGCTGTTTATTTTTGCTCACGGCGCAGGTGCGGGGATGGAGCATGACTTCATGACAGCTGTCGCCAAAGGATTAGTGGAGCAAGGTATTCGTGTAGTGCGTTTTAATTTCCCTTACATGGTGAAACGTTCGGAAGATGGCAAAAAGCGTCCGCCCGATCGCGCGCCAAAGTTGCTCGAAGCATACAGCGAAGTGATCGCTCACTTTACTTCTTCTCCCGTGGTTATTGGTGGTAAGTCAATGGGCGGTCGTATGTCGAGCTTGTTGGCTGAAAATGAGCTGGTGGCGGGCATTGCCTGTTTAGGGTTTCCATTTCACCCGCCAGGAAAGCCAGAGAAATACAAAGGCGAGCACTTAGCAACCATTGAGAAACCTACGCTGATTCTGCAAGGGGAACGAGACACCTTTGGTAAGCGTGAGGAATTCGATGATTTCGTCCTTTCGTCACAAGTAACGGTGAGCTTTTTACCTGATGGTGACCACAGCTTCAAACCGCGCAAGATCTCAGGTCATACTGAAGTGGGTAACATTGCACTCGCGATAGAGCAGTTAGCGGCGTTTATAAAAGAGGTGTACAGTGAAAAGTAAGTGGTTACTCTCATTCTCTGGATTGTCTGGGCTGATTTCGGTCGCTCTTGGAGCATTTGCTGCTCATGGGCTAAAAGCGACACTGGCCCCTTATTTGCTCGGTGTATTTGAGACCGGAGTTCTGTATCAATTTATTCACACGTTGGCGATTGTGTTTTGTGCCATTCTGCTTCTGCTCAATTTGGGACAAAAAGCGCAAAAATATTTTTTCATTGCGGCGATTTGCTTTATTATCGGCATCTTTTGTTTTAGCGGCAGTCTTTACGCGCTGGCGCTGACGGGCATTAAGTGGTTTGGGCCAATTACTCCTGTGGGAGGATTACTGTTCATGATTGGTTGGTGTCTGTTCTTTTTTGCTGCGTTCAATATCAAAGAGGTCTCCAAGTGAAACAACTAATGCTCTATTGCCGTTCTGGCTTTGAGAAAGAGTGTGCTGGTGAAATTCAGGACAAAGCGACACAGTTGGAAGTGTATGGCTTCCCTCGTGTGAAGAGAAACTCAGGTTATGTTGTCTTCGAGTGTTACCAAGATGGAGATGCCGACAAACTTGCGAGAGGTTTAGACTTTAAGTCTTTAATTTTTGCTCGACAAATGTTTGCGGTAGCAGCTGAGTTTCAATCGTTGCCAAGTGATGACCGCATTAGTCCAATTTTGAATGAACTAGCAGACATTGAAGCATTCCCTCGTTGTGGTGATTTGAGAATTGAAACGCCAGATACAAATGAAGCGAAAGAGCTACTGAAATTCTGCCGTAAGTTTACCGTCCCAATGCGTCAAGCGTTGCGCGGCAAAGGCTTAATGCTGAACAAAGATAACGCGAAAAAACCAGTACTGCACATTTGCTTTGTTGAGCCTGGCCACTGTTACGTTGGTTACTCTTACACTGACAACAACTCACAGTTCTTCATGGGTATCCCTCGCCTTAAATTCCCAGCAGACGCTCCAAGTCGTTCAACACTTAAACTGGAAGAAGCATTTCATGTCTTTATTCCACGTGAAGAGTGGGATGAGCGTTTGGCACCAGGTATGTGGGGTGTGGATTTAGGTGCATGTCCAGGCGGTTGGACGTACCAATTAGTGAAGCGCTCAATGTTCGTTCACTGCGTTGATAACGGCATGATGGCAGACAGTTTGATGGAAACTGGCCAGATCAAGCACCATATGGTGGATGGTTTTAAGTTCGAACCAGACCGCAAGAACGTAACATGGATTGTTTGTGACATGGTGGAAAAGCCAGCTCGTGTTGCTCACCTGATGGGACAGTGGCTGTTAAAAGGTTGGGCAAAAGAGGCCATCTTTAACCTTAAGCTGCCAATGAAAGGGCGTTATGACGAAGTGCTGCAAGACCTTGAAAATCTGAAGCAGTTCCTCATTGATAATAAGGTAAAGTTCAAGCTACAAGCTAAACATTTGTATCATGATCGTGAAGAGATCACGATTCATATCCAATGTCTGTCGAATATTTCACCTTACTAACTTTATTCCCCGAGTCTTTTGGGAATAGTGATTAGAATAGAAAAAGCGCCTTCAAATGGCGCTTTTTTAATATCTGCCGGATTTCATGGTGTGAAACTACCATCGGGCACTACTTCGCTTTGTTTGGCCCTACAAAGCGAATATCTTGCAAGTTAAAGCCTAGTTCGATATCGCACTTTAAAGCGGCGACGCGTTTACATAAACGAGCAGATTCAATGTGCTCATCCAATTTTTTACGGTATTTCGGTACGAGATCTTCACTAGCGTAGGCTGCTTCAATACTCTCAAACTGAGTGAGAATCTCTTTCGCTGCTTTCGGGCCAATTCCAGGTACGCCCGGAACCTGGCTAGAGCTTATCCCTGTTAATCCCCAGTAATCCGCTAGTTGACTTGGTTTTACGCCGAACTCTTTTTCGAGAAATGGTTCATCTAACCAACGGTGTTGGAAATAATCACGGATTTGTAGGGTAGGGGAAAGTAGCTGGCAGTAACCTTTGTCAGTCGAAACGATGGTGACTTTTTCACCATGGCTGGCCACTTTCGTTGCGAGTGTAGCAACCAAATCATCTGCTTCATCGCCTTCAGACAGCAATGAATCAATACCTTGCTCCCACCACGCTTGTTGAATCGCATCTAACCCTTGCAGTAGTGGCTGAGGCATTGGTTTTCGGTTTTGCTTATAGTCAGGGAGAATTTCAGCGCGCCAACCTCTGTCTTGTTCGTGGTGATCAAAAACTGCGATGATGTGTGTCGGGTTGGCCTCTGACAGAATGCGAGTGAGGGTTCTTTGCGTTGTGGTTATGGTTCTTGCTATGTCGGTTGGATCTGGTTGTGCTGAGTGCACTCGGCGGATCAGGTTTAGGGCATCAATGATAACAAGATGAATAGACATAATGACTTAGCAATAAAAAAGGGGCGTAATGCCCCTAGTGTAACGAATGCTAGCCTGACTATCGACCACCAATTTCCGGGTGAGCGATTCGATAACACGGTTCGTAGTCTGAACCGCCAGGTAATTTCATTCGGTGCTGTTCGACAAAGTCTTTTAGCAACTTATCGAGTTTTTTCATGAGGACTGCGTCGCCATGAATGGTGAAAGGCCCTCTACGTTCTATTTCTCGAATGCCTTCAGCCTTTACGTTACCTGCCACTATGCCAGAGAAGGCTTGACGCAAGTTGGCCGCTAAAACTTGCGGTTCTTGATCTAGGCTTAAATCCAATTGTTCCATCGACTCATGAGTAGGCTCGAATGGCAGTTGGAAGTTTGGCTCAATTTTCAATGACCAGTTAAAGCTGTACGCATCGCCTTTCTCTTTTCGGTGAAGGCGTACCGAGTCCATGGAGCGTTTCATAATACGAGCGACTTCTGCCGGGTCGTCAATGATGATCTCGTAGTGCTTTTGCCCTTCCTCACCAAGTGTGTCGCGAATGAACTCATCAATAGAGCGGAAGTACTCTTCACTCTCTTTTGGTCCTGTTAATACGATAGGCATTGGTTGATCGGCGTTATCCGGGTGCATCATGATGCCAAGAATGTACAGTAGCTCTTCCGCTGTGCCCGGGCCTCCTGGGAAAATAACGATACCATGAGCCATACGGACGAAAGCTTCCAAGCGCTTTTCGATGTCGGGCATGATGACCAGTTCATTTACTATTGGGTTTGGTGGCTCGGCAGCAATAATCGAGGGTTCGGTTAAACCAAGATAACGTTGCTGAGTATAACGTTGCTTTGCGTGCCCAATTGCTGCACCTTTCATCGGCCCTTCCATTGCACCAGGGCCGCAACCTGTACAGATGTTAAGTTCACGCAGACCCAGTTCGTTACCCACTTCACGTGTGTACTGATACTCCACTCCATTGATAGAGTGACCACCCCAACATACGACAAGATTCGGTGCGATACCTGGAGTTAATGCTCTGGCATTACGAAGAATGCCGAACACGAGGTTCGTAATGTGAATTGGGTTAGTAAGGTTGAGCCGCTGGGCGTCTGCCAAATGCATGTTTACGTAAACGATATCACGCAATACGGAGAACAGATGTTCTTGGATACCTTTAATTATTTCGCCGTCAACAAAAGCGTGCTCTGGCGGATTAGTCAGCTCAAGCTTAATACCACGCTCACGACGCACGACGTTGACATCAAACGATTGGTATTTATCGAGCAGTTCTTTCGAGTTATCGGTATGGCTACCGGAGTTCAACACCGCTAATGTGCAATTACGGTACAGCTGATAAAGTTCACTCGAGGCTGTGTTCTTTAAGCGCTCTACTTCTAGTTGAGATAGCAAGTCCATGCTACCAGCGGGGCTTATATGGGTAATCATAACGCCTCCTTGTGTTGCATTAATTTGAGGGAAAGTACCAACTTACCTTTTTGGTGTTATACGTATGGTTTGATGAAAGGTAGTTGGCCGATTTGGTTTTATGGTTATCAACTCCCAAGCAACCTCAAGATGATACATTTGCCTTTTATAAATACATCATCTTGAAGTGACTTGGGTTTTTACAGCTTAGCAGACTAAAAGGGAAGAAATGTGATAACTCGTTGAAAATGGGTGGTTATAAAGCGTAGATTGCACCAAATTTGGTTTGTTTGCTCGCTTTTTGTACGAATTCTAGCTCCAGTTAAGCTGGTTTGTTCCACGTTTTTTAGCGTCCGCAAGCATCTTGCCAAGACGATCGAGCACATACTCTGGCGTATCGGACTCTTTGAAAGACGTCGATACAGCAGCTAAGGTAATCATGATATTTTGCTCACGGAACTTAAAGGGTAATTGGCTAATATCACGCTGGATATGCTTAATCAGATCCAGTGTGTATTCTTCAGATTGTTCCGGGACAAGTAGAATAAACTCCTCGCCACCAAAGCGAGCCACTGTTTCCGTTTCTGATACGCGTTTATTAATAGTACGAGCGATGATCTTCAGCGCTTTATCGCCAGCCGTATAACCATAGCTATCATTCACCGCTTTGAAGTTGTCTACATCAAACAGCACAACACGAAGGTTTTGTTGAGAGCGAATCCAACGGCGATACTCTAGCTCTAGTCGATCGTTAAATGCAGTGCGGTTATAAACTTTAGTCAGCGGGTCGAGCAACATACGCTGAGCTTGGTCATCTAAGCGTCGACGATAATCTTGCGTAGTTTCAAATACCGCTTCGAGTTGGTTCTTACTGTAACTTAACCGCTCTTGCAGCGCTTGCTCTCGCTCTTCCGTCATTTTCAGTCGCTCTGTCAGCGACGCCATTTTTTCGAGAAGAGGCGTGATTTCTTTTTTCACAACCGCGATATCTTGAGCTTGATTAAGTGACTTTTGGCTTAATTCAACCAAGCTGTTCATTTCTGTGTTGAGCTCTTGGCGGTGTTCAAAGTAGGTATGATGCTGGTCGACGTTCTGATGAACGGTTTTTAGGTTACTTGCGAGAGAAGTGTTCAGCTGATCAAGGAATTGGCTAGACGCCTCGCGCTCGAACTTTGTTGCTTCGACAACCAATTTCAGCGTTGAGAGCGTAAGCTCAATGAGAGACTCGGCACTCACGCCAAGGAGCAACTTAGCGCGAATATCCAGCAATCTGTCGCCTGATTCTCCTTCGAAATCCAGCTCTGTAATAGTATGTTGGAGGTCGCTGGCTAAGCACTCAAGCTGAGATCTGTCGGGATTGTTTTCAAATTCACTAAGATGTAGACGTGAATTAGACGTGATGATTTTCAGAGCGCGTTCGTAAATACTCAGTAGCTTAGTGGCTTGATCAGCTTTATTGCTGGCGTGAACTTCAGAGAAACTCATCAGGTTCCGTAGTTCACGTTTTAACTGCGCAGGTAAGCCAGTGACACGTTGCAGTGTTTCACCACTGTGCTTGATTTGTTCGTCAAGGTAACCGTTCTGTTTATCCATCGTCTTCGACTGCTGTTTGAGCATCCTCTCTAATACCGCTAAACGCGGGATAAGAGTGCTGATATCTTTTTGATGTTGCAGCTCTTGTTGGATTTCAAATAGGTAGTTGGATACCTGAGTATTCGAACCCTGGCAAGCTGAAGACAATGATGCCACAACGCGTTTAAGAACTTGTTGTTCACGTTTGAATTTGAGTGAAGTATCACGATGAGTCAGTCTGAGTTGGTCAAGTTGACAACTCAGCTGATGCAGCTGCGACTGAATATCGGATTCCAAGATTCCCATGAAGTGACTACGGTTAAGTCCATGTACTACTGACAATTATCTGATAATAACAAAAAACTTTATAGCGTCATTAGTTATTACGTTCAACAGGCGTTTAATTATCCATTTTTTAATATTTTCTTGATGTCGTCCTCATTCTTGTAGGACGAATGGATCTTGATCAGGCCTTGGCTAATGGCATGTTGACAGGCAGTTCTTATGTTACCTGTTGCAAAGCTAGCAGCAGGCGCATTATCGATGGCTTTTAAGAACACCCAGTGGCTTTGCTTATCCTTCAAGCTGACTTCTCGAGCGATGTGAGTAGCAAGCAATAACAGATCGAGTAATTCCTCATCGTTAATTGCAGTGTAGGCTCGGGGTAAGAACGGATAATCGCTGATGCCCATACGAATAATACGATTGACGTTGTGCTGCTGTGCGAACTCATCCACCCAAGTCTGGAATTTTTCGAACATGACTTCGGCAGAAGCATCACGGTCAGCGTTCGGTTCTATGTAGAGTAAGTTCGCATCTGAGAAATGGTAAAGACGCGACGGTTTTTCTATTTTTTCCGCAAGGAAGTCGCCAAATGCCCGTTCTAGTTCTAGACCTGCCTTATAGCCGTTATGGACGTACATGCTTCGTAAGAATGGCAAATCGATCATAACAAAGCGTAGGCGATCATTAAGTGGTTCGTGGATCAATTCACCCATTTGCCATTGCTCGAAAGTTTCGCTCGACTTTTTCAATGAGCGAGAAAGCTTAACATTCAGCATACGCAAGTTACGTAAACGAGAGCGAGAGTGGGTGAAGAGGTCGTTACGCAGTTTTTCGATTTCACTTGCTTGGCGCTGCATAATGACACCGCGGCGCATAATGAACAAAAACATGACCAATACAGTAATAAACAATGCAAATGAGATTTTCTGGAATTTACGATGCTCTCTTTCCACTTGCTCTAAGCGTTCTGATTGACCGATGTAATGGATGGTTTGTTCGGCAAATTCTTTTTGCTGACGGAACGCATCTTCACTGATTTGGTTAAGCTGCTTTTGTTCTAGACGAACGAGGTTGGTGTATTTTTTATAAGCTTGCAGAG
Source organism: Vibrio sp. 779(2023) (assembly GCF_033344285.1). Taxonomy (NCBI): domain Bacteria; kingdom Pseudomonadati; phylum Pseudomonadota; class Gammaproteobacteria; order Vibrionales; family Vibrionaceae; genus Vibrio; species Vibrio sp. 779(2023). The sequence goes on along the minus strand of NZ_JAWPOM010000004.1, from coordinate 88,839 downwards.
AAAGTTTGTATTCGCCTGCCTGCTCGTAACCCAACCCAAGTAAACGGTATGACTGCTGCTTAATGAAGTTGTTATTTTCAGGTGACTTTTCAGCAAGCGCTAACGCCAGCTTTGCATTAGTAATGACGTCTTTACTGTCATTTTGATGATAAGCCAGACCTGACTGAAGCAGGGCAGCCTTTGCTTCAAGCTTAGGAATATTGGTGTATTCTAAAAGCTCTTTAGAGCGGTCTAAGTACTGCTCTGCTAGCGCGTAGTTATAGAGTTGTAGGTAGGTAGCCGCCAAGCTTAAGCGAATTTTAATGATTCTATTGATGTTCTTACTGGTACTTTCATGGTCAAGCACGTTGAAGTAATGCACTAACGCAAGGTTAAACTTACCCTGATAAAAGTAGATGTCGCCCATTTGCTCTAGGACGTCCGCTAGGATCGGAGAGCTAGGGTAAGAGTCATAAAAATCTGCGGCTTGAGATAAGTATTCGATCGCTTTGTCGTACACTCGTCGCTCCTGGAAGAGCCTAGCCAAAAGGCGATTCACTTTTGCTAACCTTGCACCACTGTTACTTTCAATAGATTGCCAATAACCGTATAGCAGCTCTGACAAAGCCAAATTGTATTTCTTGCTATTGAGGTAAAACTCGCCGACGGCTGTGTAGTAGTCGATCAAGGCTAACTCAGAGCGGCTATCGTCAAGCATGGTCTTTGCTTCAGAGTACAAGTTTTCCGCTTTAATGATATCGCCACTATGTGAAGCGAGGAGTGCTCTTTGCATCACTAGTCGGTAGCGAACACTGTCGGTGCGTTGTAATACGGCATCGGCTTCATCGAGCTGTTGTTCAATTTGGTTAAGCGTGTCTTCCGCTTTTGAGTAGTTTTCGTCGTACATCCAAATCATTTGGTTGCGCATCAGCTGGAGATCTAAGTCCATGTACGGCAATTGATATTCTTGCGCTAAGCGTTCCGCTTTATTTAGGTGCTCGATAGCCGAACGAACATTACCCATGGCGTAATCTGCCTGAGCGATAATCTTGTGCGCTTCGATGGTGCTGCTTGGTGTGCGAACGCTACGATCTGTTTCGTCGCGAGACATGGCTGAAGGGCTGTCACTTTCTTTGCGTTCTGTTAGTTCACGCTGTGACAAATAGTTGGTTGCCGCTTGTTTTGCTTGTGATGGTTCTATTTCCGCCAATTGTTGTGCTTCGTTGAGTAACGCGGACGATAAAATGGTAGCATGAAGTGGCTGTACAAACAGCAAGCAAAGAAAGCCAATCAATTTGAATAGACGCGAACTGTCCCAAAACATCCTTTCGTTCCCTCGAACTGTTTTTAGATATGGCGATAACGGCGAAAAGCCTCAATTAGCCGTTTAAATGCGGGTTGAAGCCATTTGATATAGTAACATGCTTGGACAATAAAAACGTCCGGCAACCCTTTAGATTGCCGAACTTATTTCTGTTGCCTATGCGCTTACTGACGAGCCATACGGTGATTGCGAGCTGGCTTATCTTGTTCCGTTGAGCGGTAAGGGTTGATATCCAAGCCACCACGGCGCGTATAGCGGGCAAATACGGTCAGTTTGCTTGGTTGGCAGTATTTCATTAGATCCGTAAAAATACGCTCTACACACTGTTCGTGGAACTCATTGTGCTCGCGGAAAGACACTAAGTAACGTAACAGCTTCTCACGATCTATTTTTGCTCCTTGGTAGCGAATTTCTACACTGCCCCAGTCGGGTTGGTTAGTGATCAAACAGTTTGATTTCAATAGGTGGCTATGTAGCACCTCTTCAACTTGTATTTTACCTGCCGCACCTTCAAGAAAATCGGCATCAAAATCGTAACTGGTGATGTCAATGTCTTGGTCATCAATACATTCACCGTCCATTGTCACAATAGGTTGATTGGTATAGTGGGTCACTGGATTCACCTCAACCAGCACCTTTTCACCTGCGCATTCAGACAGGTCTTGTGTTAAACGCTCAGTCACTTCTTCCCAGCTTGCAAAGCGGGTTTGGTTGTAGCTGTTTAAGTACAGTTTGAAAGACTTCGATTCAATCAAGTTTGCACTGGTGGCTGGAATGTATACTTCGCCAACGGCCACTTGTGGTAAACCTTTACTATTTAACCAAGACAGTTCATACAGCGTCCAAATGTCGTGCCCCATGAAAGGCAGAGTATCGCCTAACTGGAGGTCATCTCGGTTCAGGCTGCGAGGGACTGGTTGCAGCAAGCTTGGGTCATACTGGTTCGCATACTCGGTCGTTTTACCTAGTGTTAGGCCAGCAAGCTCTTTAGCGTCAGAATATTTGCTCATACTTTGTGGTCGTTTTCGATTAGAATGGCGAGAATTTTACTGAATCCGCTGGTCAATTGCCATCCGGCAAGTACGGCTATCTGATAAATAAGGAATGAGGAGACCTTCATGACCCAAAACGTTACTCAGGCGCTACAAGAGTTCAGCCTGCGCTACCAACAAGCTTGGCAAGCTAAGCACAATGAGTTGCCAAGCAGTGAAGAGCTTGCAGAGCTTGTTTCTCCTTGTGTCGAAGAGAAGCGTGATGGAAAGGTGCTTTGGAAAGCGGTCGCACGTGATGAAATGGCCGATTTCACCAATGTGGAAAATGCGATTGAGTTGTCACTGCAAGATGATGTTAAAGCCTTTTATGGTTCTCAATACTGCGCTGATATGGAGGCAACTTGGCAAGGTAATTCGTTGACGCTGCTGCAAGTGTGGAGCGATGACGATTTCGTGCGTCTACAAGAAAATATTCTTGGTCATTTGGTGACGCAGCGCCGCTTGAAACTTAAACCAACAGTATTTATCGCAGCGACAGATGAGGAAATGGATGTGATTTCTATTTGTAACCTCACTGGCAATGTGATTCTAGAGCGTTTGGGCACCTCTAAACGTGATGTATTGGCAGATTCATTGGTTGAGTTCTTGAATAAGTTAGAGGCTGCCGTCTAAGTATGTATGTTGTTGAGTTGCAGTTTGAGTGTTTTGATAACACCACCGTCAGCGCGGTAGACAAAGCCATTAATGGCTTGATGGATGCTCTGCGTTACAACGGCCAAGTATTAGGTCGTGAATTTCCGATAGTGATGGGAGAAGGTGAATTTTTCGTTCGTGTTGTTTGCCCAGAACAAGACAGCTTGCATCCACGTTATCACTCAGATTTCGTCAAAGTGTGCATGAACCGTTTGTCGGATGCGTCTTTGCTTGCACCGAAAATGCGTATGCTGGGGCGTGATTTGAATTCAGAACAAGCAGCCGAAGAAGAGACACCTAGCTGGCAAGTGTTGTACACGACTTATGTTCATACGTGTTCGCCTTTGCGAAGTGGTGAAACCCTGTTGCCAATTCCTTTGTATCGTAATGAGCCAACACTTAATGGAGACCATAAAGCCGTCATTAAGTGGCAGACTGAGTGGCAAGCGTGTGATGAAATCCAAATGGCAGGGGGCTGCCGAGCGGAACATGCGGCGCTGCACGAAATTTGCGATGTGGATAGTGTGCTGTTTCGCCGAGGTTGGGACTTACGTGGCCGTATCGAATACATCACGAAGATCCCTACGTACTATTACCAGTATCGTGTCGGAGGTCAGTCGCTGGAGAGCGAGAAAGCGCGCAAGTGTCCAAAATGCGATGGCGAGTGGCTACTCGATGAGCCACTACATGACATATTTCATTTTAAGTGTGATGACTGCCGAATCGTTTCCAACATCTCTTGGGACCACCTTAAGTAGCGAATTGAAGTTACTTAAATGGGCGGATAGACAAATAGAAAGGGCTGATGTTTTCACATCAGCCCTTTTAGGTTTAGAACGTTTATGTTTAGAACGTTGTTTTCGGTCATGTTTTGAAAAGTGGGATTACCAACCTTTCACAACACCGCCTTTGAACAGCTCTTTTGCCGCTTCGTAAACTTCTTCCGTTTGGTAAGCTTTTACGAAGTTTTGTACGTTTTGCGCATTAACATTTTCTTCGCGAGCGACAATTAGGTTTACGTATGGTGAGTCTTTATCTTCAACGAACACGCCGTCACGCTCTGGCGATAGGTCGATAGAGCTTGCGTAAGTGGTGTTGATGATAGATAGCGTTACGTCATCCAGTGAACGTGGAAGCTGTGGGGCTTCTAGTTCAATGATTTCGATATTTTTAGGGTTGCCTACGATGTCACGTACTGTAGCGAGTAGACCAACGCCATCACGTAGCGTAATCAAACCTTGTTGCTCAAGAAGCAGTAGTGAGCGACCTAGGTTCGTTGGGTCGTTTGGTACTGCGATGCGTGCGCCATCTTGAATTTCATCAATTGATTTTACTTGCTTTGAGTAACCAGCAATAGGGTAAACGAATGAGTTACCCGCGATAGCCAGTTTGTAGCCGCGGTCTTTCACTTGTTGGTCTAGGTATGGTTTGTGCTGGAACGCATTCGCGTCTACTGAACCATCATCCAGAGCGGCGTTTGGTGTTACGTAATCGGTAAATGTTACTAGCTCAACGTCTAGGTTGTATTTCTCTTTTGCTACTTTAGCGGCAACTTCGGCTACTTGTGCTTCAGCACCAGCAATAACGCCAACTTTTACTTTGTTTACGTCTACTTCTTTGTCGCCGCAACCCGCTAGAGCAAGAGCAGAGGCGGCCGTTGCTACAGTCAAAAGACCTTTAAGGCTAAATTTCATCTTTATCTCCTTATAATTTGTATTTTTGATGCTTATCTGTGGTCTACACGGCGCACCACTGCGTCGCCGATAGACTGAATAATCTGTACTAGAACAATCAACATCACGACAGTCACGGCCATGATAGTTACATCGTAGCGGTGGAAACCGTAACGAATGGCTACGTCACCTAGGCCGCCGCCGCCTACCGTACCCGCCATAGCTGAGTAGCTAACGAGAGTGACCAAGGTAATCGTTACTGAGTTAACAATAGTCGGCATTGCTTCAGGTAGTAGAACTTTTGTGATGATCTGTGTTGGTGTCGCCCCCATTGACTGCGCTGCTTCCACCAAGCCTGTCGGTACTTCTAATAAAGCACCTTCAATAAGACGAGCGACAAAAGGAATGGCGCCAATAGTCAGTGGGACGATTGCTGCGGTTGTACCGATAAAGGTTCCAACTAGCATTTTTGTCACTGGAATAATCGCAACCATCAGTACGAGGAATGGTACAGAACGACCAATGTTAACGATAGCGCCTAAGCCGCTATTTAGTTTGGTGTTTTCAAGTAGGCCGCCTTTCTTAGTAATATGGAGGATTACGCCTAATGGAATACCCACAGCAAAGCCGACTAATCCGGCAACCGCAACCATGTAAAGCGTTTCCCACGTTGCACCTAAAAGTAGTTTGCTGTTTAAGCTCAGCCATTCAGAAATCGTATTAAAGGACATAACCAAGTACCTCTACTTTTACGTTGTGCTTACGCAGGTATTCAAGAGCTGCGTTGTCATCTTCTTCGTTACCAAATAGCTCTGCGACCATCATGCCGAATTTCACGCCACCAGCGTAATCAAGGTCGGAACTCAAAATACTCACATCAATATTGTATTTACGAGAAATTTGCGACATTAACGGTGCATCGACGGTTGCGCCAGTAAACTCTAAGCGAACCAACGGGTAGCTGCCATCAACACGCTCTGCTTGCAGACGAGCTTGGTAATCTTCAGGAATGGAAAGATCCAGCGTTGAGCGAATGAATTGGTGCGCTAGCTCTGTCTTAGGGTGCGCAAAAATATCGCCAACGGTGCCTTTTTCCACCAGCTCACCACCACCGATGATTGCTACTTCGTGACAGATACTTTTTACGACTTCCATTTCGTGAGTGATAAGTAAAATCGTGATGTTGAGTTTGCGGTTGATCTTTTTCAATAACTCAAGGATAGATTGAGTTGTTGCCGGGTCTAGCGCACTAGTGGCCTCATCACAAAGCAGCACGCTAGGATCGGATGCCAATGCACGAGCAATTGCCACACGCTGTTTTTGTCCGCCACTTAAGTTAGATGGGTAGCTCTCGTGTTTGTCGGCTAAGCCCACAAGCTTTAGCAACTCAGTTACTTTTGTTGTGATTTGCGATTTGTCTTTACCTGCCAGTTCTAGTGGCAGTGCTACATTATCAAACACAGTACGAGACGAAAGCAGGTTAAAGTGCTGGAAGATCATGCCAATGTTACGGCGTGTTTCGACTAGTTGTTTTTTACTGAGTTTGGTTAGATCCACACCATCAACGATGATGGAACCAGAGGTCGGTGCTTCTAGCATGTTGACACAGCGGATCAGCGTACTTTTACCAGCACCTGATGAACCGATAACACCAAAGATGGTGCCTTTGTCGATGTGTAGGTTAATGTCTTTCAGGGCAAGGATTTCCTTACTGCCTTGGTAGAACACTTTATTGACGTTTTTTATTTCTATCATGTTTCAACCTGCCCAAAGATACGGGGAACTTCGCTGTCAAAAACGGCCTTTGACAGAACTTAATGTTGAGCTTTATCTCAATTTTCAGTTGATGCTATGGGTTAAGCAGAATGAAGTCAATAGATATTTTTACGTCTAGACGTCTAAATGTATGGATGTTCTGTTTTGAAACGAAGATGTATAGATAACAAGCAGGAGGTAGACGGCAGGGCACCCTCAGATTTACCGATTCTTGCCCAACAAATCAACCGTTTTGTCGAGGCCAAGAATGAATTAGATAGTGTTGAAGTTTATAAGGTATGTAATAATCTGATTAAACCGAGTTAATAGAGAAATACGTTTTGGCAAAACCTGCTGTTTTTATCGATCGTGATGGCGTGATAAACGTTGACCACGGCTACGTTCATGACGAACATGATTTTGAGTACATTGATGGTGTATTTGAAGCGACGAAAGCGCTAAAAGATAAAGGCTACCTTCTAGTGTTAGTGACGAATCAATCGGGCATCGCACGCGGTAAATTCAGTGAAGACCGTTTCTTGTCTCTGACTCAATGGATGGATTGGAACTTTGCTGATAAAGGTGTTGAGTTCGATGGTATCTATTACTGTCCACATCATCCAGAACATGGCATTGGCGAGTACAAGCAAGATTGTGAGTGCCGTAAGCCAAAACCAGGCATGTTCATTTCTGCGCGTGACTTCTTGAAGATCGACATGGAGAAATCTGTGATGATCGGCGATAAAGCTGAAGACATGATGGCAGCAGAAGCGGCAGGCGTTGGCACTAAGATTTTGGTTCGCACTGGTAAGCCAGTAACGGAACAGGGCGAAGCCATTGCAACGGTAGTATTAGATAGCATTGCAGATGTGCCTGCGTACTTAAACAAGTAATCTTCATTACTGACTGAGATAAGGGAAGCCACTGCTTCCCTTTTGTTTGATTCCTTCTTTTAATCTGAACACTTATGAGCAAAAAACTCACCATTCTTGATATCGCAAAATTGGCAGGCGTGGGCAAATCAACAGTAAGCCGTGTGCTTACTAACGATCCCAAGGTAAAACCGCAAACGCGTGAGAAGGTAGAGCAAATCATTCGTGAATCAGGCTACGTCCCATCAAAGTCGGCGCAGTCGATGCGTGGTGGCAGCCAAAAAGTCATTGGGGTTATCATCTCCCGTTTAGACTCACCATCAGAAAATCGCGCCGTTGGTACCATGCTCAATGCTTTGTATTCCGCTGGTTATGATGCGGTGATCATGGAGAGCCAATTCGATCGCGATAAAACCAATGAGCATTTGGATGTGCTTAAACGTCGCAACGTCGATGGGGTGATCGTGTTTGGCTTTACTGGATGTGATGAGCGAGCATTGGCAGAGTGGGGTAATCGTATCGTTGTGATCGCGATGGACACGCAAATGGTTTCTTCGATCAACTACGACAACCAAGGTGTGATAGACATGGCTTTGTCTCATCTTGAGCAGCAATCTTTATCTCACATTGCTTATATTGGTGTTGATCCTGAAGACAAAACCACTGGCTTAGCTCGTTTAAATGCTTATAAAGCTTGGTGTCAACGCAAGCAAATTACACCTTGTTTCCAAACGGGTAAGTTGAGCCATGAAAGTGCTTATCAGTTGGTAGACAAAGTCCTTCAATCTGACACTCAGGCCATCGTGTGCGCCAGTGACACTATCGCGTTGGGCGTGATTAAGCGTCTTCAAGAGTTAGGCCGTGAAGATGTGGTTGTGACAGGTGTTGGTGGTAATGAATTGCTCTCTTTCCTTTTCCCTAAAGTATTTAGTGTCGACCCAGGTTATAGCCTTGCAGGTGAGAAGTCCGCTAACATGCTGATCAATCAATTAAATGGCGATGAGGAAGTGGTTCACTTTACTCAACAGCCTATCGTTTATTGACCCACACTAAAACGATCTGCTCTAAAATTATACTGTGATCACTCTCAATTAATGGGACTGTTCCCATTTTGTTTTTTGCCTTCGGATGGCAATATTAAAATTAAGAAATGGGAATGTTCCCATTTATAAAAACAAAATGATGAATCGAATGTATCCAATACAGGGTGGACAAAGTTATGAGTAAGATTGCGCGTAAAGACGTGGAGCGTCTTATTGAGCTGGTCGGGGGGCCGGACAATATTGCCAGTGTAAGTCACTGTTTAACTCGCTTGCGTTTTGTTCTAAATGATACGGACAAAGCAGATACGAAACAGTTAGAAGCATTACCGATGGTGAAGGGCTGTTTTACCAACGCAGGCCAGTTCCAAGTGGTTATCGGTACTGAAGTGGATGAAGTTTACAAGGTACTGATCGGACTGACGGGTAAAAGTGAAGCCAGCAAAGACGAAGCGAAGAACGCTGCTCGTCAAAACATGAATATCGTTGAGCGTGGTATTTCCCACCTTGCAGAAATCTTTGTACCACTGCTACCTGCGATCATTACCGGTGGTCTGATTCTTGGCTTCCGTAACGTGATTGGCGACATCAAGATGTTTGATGGTCAAACGCTAACGGAAATCAGCCAGTTTTGGGCAACGGTACACTCTTTCCTATGGCTAATTGGTGAAGCAATCTTCTTCTTCCTACCAGTTGGCGTGTGTTGGTCGACAGTGAAAAAACTCGGCGGTACTCCGGTTTTGGGTATCACGCTTGGTGTCACGCTGGTTTCGCCACAGTTAATGAACGCCTACCTAATTGGTAAGCAAGTGCCTGAAGTATGGGACTTTGGCTTATTTGCCATCGAGAAAGTGGGCTACCAAGCGCAAGTGATTCCGGCAATGCTCGCTGGTATGGCACTGGCGTTTATTGAAACCAACTTAAAACGCATCATTCCGTCTTACCTTTACCTAGTGGTTGTGCCGTTTGTCTCTATCATCGTGTCTGTGATTCTTGCGCACTCTATCATTGGTCCATTCGGTCGTATGTTGGGTGACGGCGTTGCTTTCGCAGCAAAAGCAGCCATGACGGGTGACTTCGCTATGATTGGCTCAACCATCTTCGGCTTCCTATACGCGCCATTGGTCATTACTGGTATTCACCACACTACCAACGCGGTAGACCTTCAACTGATGCAAGAGCTAGGCGGCACGCCAATTTGGCCTCTGATTGCGCTTTCAAATATTGCTCAAGCGTCTGCGGTCGTCGGCATCATTATCATCAGTAAAAAACATGGCGAGCGTGATATCTCAGTACCTGCGGCTATCTCTGCTTACCTTGGTGTGACCGAGCCGGCGATGTACGGCATCAACTTGAAATACAAGTTCCCAATGCTGAGCGCGATGATCGGTAGTGCGTGTGCTGCTGCTATTTGTGGTAGTGCGGGCGTAATGGCGAACGGTATCGGTGTGGGCGGTTTGCCGGGCATCTTGTCTATCCAACCGCAGTTCTGGGGCATTTTTGCTTTGGCTATGTTAGTCGCAATGCTAGTACCTGCTGCATTAACGTTAATTCTTTATAAGCGTGCACAAGCCAAAGGTGAGCTTGAGCCTGCAAACGCGTAATTCTATTTGAGGCAGTGACTTGGCTGCCTCCTCCTATTTTTCTTTTCAAATTTTAAGTTTCCGATTACTGGTAAGTGAGTGTTAGAAATGGCTATGACCAAGCATGATGAGAGCTGGTGGAAAACCGCAACCATCTATCAAATTTACCCAAAAAGCTTTTGTGACAGTGGCAGTAAAGGCACGGGCGACATCAAAGGGATCATTTCTAAGCTGGATTATCTTAAGCATCTTGGTGTGGATGCGATTTGGCTGACGCCGGTTTACCAATCGCCAATGATCGACAACGGTTATGACATCTCCGATTACTACTCGATCAATCCACAGTTCGGCACTATGGAAGATTTCGATACTTTGCTAGCAGAAGCGCATCAGTTGGGCATTCGTATCATCATGGACATTGTAGTGAACCACACGTCGACAGAACACAAGTGGTTCCAATCCGCACTGGGTGATAAAAACAGCCCATACCGTGATTACTACATCTGGAAAGATCCGGTAGATGGTGCTGAACCAAACAACTGGCAATCAAAGTTTGGTGGCAACGCTTGGGCGCTGGATGAAAAAACAGGCCAGTACTATTTGCACCTTTTTGCTAAAGAGCAAGCGGACTTAAACTGGGAAAACCCAGTAGTGCGTGAAGAAGTGAAAGAAGTCATCAGCTTCTGGGCAGAAAAAGGAGTGGATGGTTTCCGTCTCGACGTTATCAACCTGATTTCCAAGCAGCAAGATTTTCCAAGTGACGATATTGGTGATGGTCGTCGTTTCTACACGGATGGTCCACGTGTGCACGAATACCTTCAAGAGATTAGCGAATCTGTGTTTCAAAAATACGGCAGCGTGACGGTGGGTGAAATGTCTTCCACCACGCTAGAGCACTGCCAGCAATATTCTTCGCTAGACGGCAAAGAGCTATCCATGGTGTTCAACTTCCATCATCTGAAAGTCGATTATCCAAATGGTGAAAAATGGACCAAAGCGCCGTTTGATTTCATTCAGTTAAAACAGATCTTCAATCATTGGCAAACCGGCTTAAATGGCAAAGGGTGGGGGGCGTTGTTCTGGTGTAACCACGACCAGCCACGCGTTGTCAGCCGATTAGGTAACGAAGAGCAATACCGTGTTGAATCTGCCAAGATGCTTGCGGCATCAGTGCACATGATGCAAGGCACACCTTATGTTTACCAGGGGGAAGAGATCGGCATGACCAACCCGGGTTATACCGAAATCAGCCAATATCGTGATGTTGAAAGTACTAACATGTACGACATTATGGTCAACCGTGATGGTGTATCTCATGACGATATGATGGCGATCTTGGCACAGAAGTCGCGTGATAATTCACGTACACCAATGCAATGGAACAGTGCAAAACACGCGGGCTTTACTGAGGGAACGCCGTGGCTTGAAGTGGCGCAGAATTACTCTGAAATCAATGCTGAAGCTGCGGTTGCCGATTTGAACTCGGTGTTCTACTTTTACAAGCGTCTGATTGAACTGCGTAAACAGGTTCCAGTCATCACCGATGGCCGTTATGAAGATTTACTGCCAGAGCACAAACGTATTTTCGCTTACGCTCGTCAGAACGATAAGCAAACGCTGCTGTGTATCAATAACTACTATGCTGAAGAGGTGGAATGCGTTCTGCCAGAACGTTTTGATATGAGTAAAGCGAAAAACTTGCTATCTAACTATCAAAACTCAGCGAGCGCAGTCGCGTCAAACCATCAAGTGTTACGACCTTACGAAACTCGTATTTTATTGATAGAAGAATAAACTCGGGTGTCATCACCCCTAAGATTGATGTTCGAGATGAAGGCTTTGGTGTGCTCCCCAAAGCCTTCTTTTATTGAGATATCTATAAAAAATGCAAGCTTATTTTGTTTCAATCGCTGTTAGCTGCACTTTCTCTTCGTTGATTTGTACTTGTTGTACTTTCAGCAGTTCAATTTGTTCTATCAGACCTAAGCTCGGATTAAACCAACGTTCTGCCGAAGTGGCGAACTCCATTGAGTCCATATCATCACAGTTTAGGTTGTAGATGTTCTCTTCCATCAGGTATGCCGCTTCAATTTTCTTGCCTGAGATCGAGAACGCTTTACGCACGCCAGTTTCTCGGATTTGCTGTTGCCAAACCACTTGGCAAGATGCTGTCATAGGAAGGTTTTGTACCCACTCATGCTCTTCAAAACGGTCTAGTAGGTTGTGAACTGAGTAGCCTGTAAGAGTGGTTTGCAGAGACATAGTTTCTTCACCGATGTCAATATTCGGGCTTTTCTCTTTTACGTCGTCACCGTTTAGGCGGAAAATCGGACCGCTGTGCATAAGCATGGCAATAAACTGATGACCAATGAAATAAGCGTCAGTGATTTCATGGAGTGCACCATCTGATCCTGCAAAGTAAAGCGTATTGCTCTCTTCGTCGTCGTTGTACTGCTCGTCTGAATAGTAGAACTGTTCGGCGCCGTAGTTCATCAAGTCATTAACCAACTGGACCATTGCCTCGCTGTTTGGGATTTGTGCCAATGCTGCCAATATTTGCTCGCTATCCATCGCTTGGAAGCTCAGTTTCATGTCGCCCTCTGGTTGGCCATCCAAGCTAAACGAATAGCTCAATTGTGTGTTTGGTACAGGAGCGAAAATGGAGTTGTGAATCGAGACGTCGAAACTTTCTTGAGGCACTTTGTTTGGATTCGCACTGCCAGAAGACGAACCTCCGCCACAGCCGTAAAGAGCCAGAGTTGCTGCTGCGATAAGCGTCATTTTGTTTAGCATGGTTTACATTCCTGATTGATAAGGCCGCTTCATGTTGGGCCGTTGCTTGAATGCGAGCATGCTAAGTTCAGCGAGAGAAAAAGGGCAAAAAACAAAAGATAACAGGGGTTAATGAAAGCTTAATTTTATATTTAGGTCTTTGTTTTATTTGGATTTATTTCGTTGGCTACATTAGTGCAATACTCGTTAATGAGCGCTTTCCATCGGCTTATGATTTCTTGATCGGTCACACTAACATGCAACGTTTTCCACGGTTGGAGGCAAGTCTCTTTGGATTCAGATTGAGAAAGACGCTCAAACAAGGTTTCGGAAGGTAAAACGCGCAGCAGCGCCACCAGTGATTCCATGTAGTTGAGACGGAACTGTTCAAGTTTGTTCTGCTTGTAAGCAATGTGAGACACAAAGGTATAAATCAGTGCGTTTTGGATGCGTGAGTCGCCATCTGGTGTCGTTAACAGAGCTTTTGCCCTGTCTAAGTTACCTAATTTGAAATGCAATAGACCTAACCAGAGGCTCAGCTCATCTGGCAAAACATCAAACGACGATTGTACTTGAGTTAAATACGCTTCCAGCTTTTGATGTTCGTGCTCGTATAAGGCGAGATGTCTTGCCGTTGTTATAGCCGCAAACTCATCAGATTGTCGGAGAGGTTGGCTAGAAAAGGCATTCTCGAATAACATTTTTTTGTGAATATCCGAAAGCTGCCACGTACTTGCCGAAGGTGCAGGCAGATTGAAGTATTGCGCGACATCCGAGTGCATTTGGAAAATATCCGATTGTAAGTCAGATAAACGCAGTGTGTACTCATTGCGAAACGCTAGCTTGCCCGTCGCAGGATAAATAAGGTTCATCTGCGCTTTCAAGATGCCCTGTTTTGTGCCGTCTTTTAACTCGATATTGAGCTCGTAGTCGCTGGTCTGCATGTTTCGTGCGCCAGGGAAATATGGCGCATGACCGATAGGATCAAGAAAGTAACTGGGAGCATCTTGGTTGGCGATGTCGGTGTATGGATATTCGACCTGTTGTTGCAGCAAGATGGCTTTGACCAGTATGCGGTATTTTCGCGCCTGAGAGCCGATTGAATCGACACGGTTGAGTAGTAGCTCGACTTTGGGAATCAGTAGTTGATGACGTGTTTGTTGTGTTGAGATTTCTTGGCGTTGCCATAACAAGCTTGCGAGCGTCACGCTACAAACTGCAAGTATGGCACACAAGCTATAAGCAAAAATCAGCTTGAAGTTCTTATTCCTCGCAACCTGAGTTGGGATAACGCGTCGATGGCTTTTCGCTGGTGGCACCAAACGAATATTGGCAGGGTTAAGAAAGTAGCCTTTGCGGGGGTAAGTGACTAAAAGCTTAGCGGCATCGTATTCGGGTAAGTACTGCTGTAGCAGGGCACGTAAGGTGCTAATGCGGTTCGTGAGCACATTCTTAGAGATGAACTTGCTCTGCCAAATGGTTTCGATAATGGTATCGGCAGAGAGCGGATGTCCCACGCTTGTTAGCAGCAGTTCTAATAATTCAATGGTGCGAGGTTCAAGATCAATCGCGATAGCATCTTGATGAAGGGTCTGTGTCTTCGGGTTATAGATCAGCTCTCCAATCGCAATACAACTGTGAGTCTGTTTAGCTTGTTGCAGAAAGTCGCGCATACCGTACCGATCTATTTGGAAATCGCGAAGTATTATATAGCGATTGGAGCGCGAAATCTTATAAATCGCGCTTCAATCATTATCAAAAATTTATGAACCGTAGGTCACGGAATAGCGGTGCGGTTTGTGGTTCATCGCTAACACGAGATTGAGTGCAAACGCCCCCAAAATTGAAAGGCCAATCACTTCTGGTGTGACAAAGAAGAATGAAGCAAACAGGATACATGCATCGATTGCCATTTGGCTTTTGCCAACTGAAATGCCAAATTTGTCTTGGATAAACAAACACAGCACGTTAAAGCCACCCAAGCTGGAGCGATGTCGGAATAGGATCAGCATACCGAGCCCCATTAAAAGCCCGCCTGCGACGGCGCAATAAACTTCATTTACCGATTCGAGCGAGATTAGCAAATAAAGATGATCGGCAAAGATAGAAACCAACGCGCCAGAAATGGCACTATTAATGGCGAAATGACGGCCGAAGCGTTTCCATGCTAGTAAGTAAAAAGGACTGTTTGCTAAAAAGTACAGCACACCAAAGGTAAAAGGTGTAAATTGGCTAATAAGCAGAGCCAATCCAGTCGTGCCTCCCGTTAGAAGGTTAGCGGATTGGAGAAAGAAAACGCCTTGAGCTACTAAAAAGGTACCCGTGAGAATCGCTATCCAGTCTTCTTTTAATGAGTGTTTTTCCATCAATGTTGCAGTCATTAGTGATAAATAAGGCGTGCATAGTAGTAAAAAGATGATCTTTTCGGTAGCTAGAGGGTAAAATTTACGGTAAACCTATGTAATTGCTGTTTTACAGGGTGTAAAGCACAAATTTGACAGGCAATAGATTGTCGTTATGCGATTGCAATGTTGGCATGGTAAACATTGCTTGTCATCATGAAAAAACTGCATGAGAAAAATTGTAAATTTCTCTTTATGACCTAAATCAAATTATGTAGAATGCGCGCCATTAGGGTGACGAAAACGTTTGCGTCGGGTCATTCAACAGTTTTTTTGCAACTTTCAGTACTAATCTGAGTCAGGAGATACAGATGCTTAAGCGTGATATGAACATCGCAGATTACGATGCGGAACTGTTCGCAGCTATCCAGGAAGAAACTCTTCGCCAGGAAGAACACATTGAACTTATCGCTTCTGAAAACTACACAAGCCCACGTGTAATGGAAGCGCAAGGTTCTCAGCTAACGAACAAATACGCTGAAGGCTACCCAGGTAAGCGTTACTACGGCGGTTGTGAGTACGTAGATAAAGCTGAAGCACTAGCAATTGAGCGTGCATGCCAACTATTTGGTTGTGAGTACGCTAACGTACAGCCTCACTCAGGTTCTCAAGCAAACAGCGCAGTTTACATGGCGCTTCTTAACCCTGGCGATACAGTTTTAGGCATGAGCCTAGCACACGGTGGTCACCTAACTCACGGTTCACCAGTAAACTTCTCGGGTAAGCACTACAACGTTATCCCTTACGGTATCGATGAAGCTGGTCAAATCAACTACGACGAGATGGAACAGCTAGCACTTGAACACAAACCTAAGATGATCATCGGTGGTTTCTCTGCTTACTCGCAAATCGTTGATTGGAAACGCATGCGTGAAATCGCTGACAAAGCAGGTGCTTACTTATTTGTTGATATGGCGCACGTAGCTGGTCTTATCGCCGCCGGTGAATACCCAACACCAGTACCGCATGCTCACGTGGTAACAACAACGACGCACAAAACACTAGCAGGTCCTCGCGGTGGTCTTATCTTGTCAAATGCTGGCGAAGATATGTACAAGAAATTGAACTCAGCAGTGTTCCCTGGTGGTCAAGGTGGCCCTCTAATGCACGTTATCGCTGGTAAAGCAGTAGCGTTCAAAGAAGCGATGGAGCCAGAGTTCAAAGCTTATCAAGCTCGCGTAGTGAAAAACGCAAAAGCAATGGTTGGTCAGTTCCAAGAGCGTGGCTACAAAATCGTATCTAACGGTACAGAAAACCACTTGTTCCTTGTTGACCTAATCGACAAAGATATCACTGGTAAAGACGCAGACGCGGCACTAGGTGCAGCAAACATCACTGTAAACAAGAACTCAGTACCAAATGACCCACGCAGCCCATTCGTAACGTCTGGTATCCGTGTAGGTACGCCAGCGATCACTCGCCGTGGCTTCACTGAAGAAGATGCAAAAGAGCTAGCAAACTGGATGTGTGACGTTCTAGATAACATCGGCAACGAAGAAGTTATCGAAGCGACAAAACAGAAAGTGCTAGAAATTTGTAAGCGTCTACCAGTTTACGCCTAACTGCTTTTCATAGAGTGAGTCGATTTCGGTGTCGAACATACTCATTTGCTCGCGCAAACTCCGTGTGTTCTTCTAGAACTCGACTCATCTATTTTGAACATTGATATACTAAAGGTCCTCATTTGAGGGCCTTTTTGTTTGTCTGGCGTTTGGAATGAGATATAGCGAGAGTGTGTGATAAGGGGATGGCTACCAACACTGTCCCTTTTCAATATATCCAAACCACGTCATTCCGATGAGCCTAGGCGAGATCAGGAATCTTGTTGAGGCGCACTCTTTTACTCAGAGTTTCTCTAAAAATCATCAGTACTCTGAAAACTGATTCTGAATCACGCTCGTTCCTCGCTGTTCAGAATGACAGTGGTAGAATGGCTTTTTATCATCATTTGTCAGATACAAAAAAGGTTGGCACTGAGCCAACCTTTTCTCTTCAAAACAAGCTTTTCAAAACAAGCGAGAGCTTATTTAATCTCGATACCTTGAGCTTGCATATCGGCATGGTAAGAAGAGCGAACAAATGGACCACACGCTGCATGCGTGAAGCCAAGTTCTAGTGCAACTTCTTTTAGCTCGTCAAACTCTGATGGTGGAACGTAACGTTCTACTGGCAAGTGGTGACGGCTTGGCGCTAAGTACTGACCTAGAGTCAGCATCGTTACGCCGTGTGCGCGTAGATCTTTCAGTACTTCGATGATTTCTTCTTTGGTTTCACCAAGACCCATCATCAAACCAGATTTGGTCGGTACATTTGGATGCTGCTCTTTGAACTTCTTAAGAAGCTCCAGCGACCACTTGTAGTTTGCACCTGGGCGAGCTTTACGGTAAAGACGTGGCGCTGTTTCTAGGTTGTGGTTGAAGACATCTGGCGGGTTATCTTTCATTAGATCAAGCGCTACGTCCATACGACCACGGAAGTCAGGAACCAGAGTTTCAATCTTAATATGCGGGTTTAACGCACGGATCTCGCGGTTACAATCGGCAAAGTGTTGTGCACCGCCGTCACGCAGATCGTCACGGTCGACAGAAGTGATTACTACGTATTTCAGCTTCATATCGGCGATGGTTTTCGCCAGTTTTTGAGGCTCTTCTGCTTCCGGTGGTAATGGGCGGCCATGAGCAACGTCACAGAAAGGACAACGACGAGTACAAATAGCACCTAAGATCATGAAGGTTGCTGTACCGTGGTTAAAACATTCCGCTAGGTTCGGGCAAGATGCTTCTTCACATACGGAGTGAAGTTTATTCTTACGCATCGCCGCTTTGATGTCTTGAATTCGTTGGCTGTCGGCTGGTAGCTTGATCTTCATCCAATCAGGCTTACGTAGCACTTCTTTCTGCTCTGTAGGCATGTTCTTTACGGGAATCAATGCCATTTTATCGGCGTCACGATATTTAACGCCTTTTTCCATCTGGATTGGTTTGCTCATGCTTTATTACCTTGAGAAGGTGCTTCTGTGCTGAATTCTACTTGCTCATAATCGAGCAAAGTAACGAGTTCTTCTATTAATTGTTTTTCTACGGCTTCTACATTGTCTGGGCCGCCAAATTGGCTGACCTGAACCATTTCCATACCTTCATAACCACAAGGGTTAATACGCAGAAACGGTGTTAAATCCATATTTACGTTCAAGGCTAAGCCATGAAACGAGCATCCTTTACGAATGCGTAAACCGAGAGAGCATATTTTCTTACCGGCAACGTAGACACCTGGTGCGTCAGGTCGCGCGGCTGAGTCAATATTGTATGCTTTTAGCGTATTGATCACGAGGTTCTCGATTGTGGTAACGAGATCTCGTACACCTAATTTTTTACGGCGTAGGTTGATCAAGAAGTAGGCGACCAACTGACCAGGGCCATGATACGTAACCTGGCCTCCGCGATCACTTTGTACAACAGGAATATCGCCAGTGTTAATCAAGTGCTCAGCTTTACCTGCCTGTCCTTGCGTAAATACTGGGTTATGTTCTACCAACCAGACTTCATCACGGGTTTCTTCTGTGCGTTGGTCGGTGAACTCATGCATCGCCTTCCATACAGGCTCATAGTCTTGGCGGCCAAGTCGTTTTACAACAAGTTGGTGTTGCATGGGAATTCCTGTTGCTAATATATAAAGTTTTTGGATTATAAACCGGATAACCCTGATGCTCTACCGCTGCGTAACAGATTTTTAACTGAAAGTGATGTAAAGCCTCGTTATCTCTTTGATAAATAAAAAGAAAGCAGCCAAGGCTGCTTTCAAAAAAAATTTAATATATCAAAAAATTATAGAACCATGCGTACGATGTCAATTTCACCTAACTCTTTGTACAGTGTCTCAACCTGCTCGATAGAGGTTGCAGTAATGTTGATTGACACAGAGTGGTAGTTGCCCTTAGCACTTGGTTTAACGGTCGGGCTGTAGTCACCTGGAGCATGGCGCTGAATAACTTCAAGAACAAGCTCTGGAAGTTCAGGCTTTGCATGACCCATTACCTTGTAAGTAAATGAACAAGGGAACTCAAGCAGGTCTTTTAATTTTGCATCAGAGTTGATGGTTAGCATATCGATAACTCCAGTAGATATTCGTTGCGGTGCGAAATAGTACAGTCAAATTAGGGGGAACTCAAGACGAGGAGCTCAAACTTAAAAAGCCGCCCATTCAGGCGGCTTTGCGAATAAGTTTGCTACTCTAATGTTCTTTTTAGAAGAAGCTCTTGAATAACAATACGATGTAATCCCACATGCGGCTAAATAGACTACCTTGCTCTACGGTTTCTAGTGCCATTAGTGGGTATTCGGCAATATCTTCACCATCGATCTGATAGTATAGCTTACCAACTACATCACCTTTATTAATTGGGGCTTCTAGCTCTTTTTCAAGGACGAAGCTTGCTTTTAGGTTTTTCGCTTCACCACGCGGTAGTGTTACGTAAGTATCTTGGTCAAGACCCAGTGCTACGGTGTCTTTGTTACCCATCCACACTTTTTCTTCTACGAACGTTTCACCTGCTTTGTGCGGTGCCACTGTTTCGAAGAAACGGAAGCCGTAGCTTAGCAGCTTTTTACTTTCTGACTTACGAGCATTGGCATCTTTAGTACCCATAACGACCGCAACCAAGCGCATTTGACCTTCAGTTGCTGAACTTACTAGGCTGTAACCCGCATTACTTGTGTGACCCGTTTTGATACCGTCAACGTTCATGCTCTTATCCCAAAGTAGACCGTTACGGTTGTATTGGGTGATGCCGTTGTAAGTAAATTTCTTCTCTGAGTACACTCGGTACTCATTTGGTACGTCACGGATAAGTGCTTTACCCAGCAGAGCCATGTCGTATGGTGTTGAGTACAACTCTGCGTTATCTAAGCCATGAACGTTGGCAAAGTGCGAGTTAGTCATACCCAATGTGTTGGCCCAAGCGTTCATTAGGTCAACAAACGCATCTTCTGAACCTGCAATATGTTCTGCCATCGCAACACAGGCATCGTTACCTGACTGGACGATGATACCTCGGTTCAGGTCACGTACTTTAACTGTTGTGCCTACTTCAATGAACATCTTTGATGAATCAGGGAAGTTTTTCGCCCACGCATTTTTACTGATGGTGACATCATCATCTTCTGAGATATTACCACGCGCTAGCTCTTGGCCGATTACATAGCTGGTCATCATCTTAGTCAGACTAGCTGGAGACAATTTTGTGTTCATCTCTTTCTCTGCCAGTACTTTACCTGAATGGTAATCCATCAGCACGTAGCCCTTCGCCGCGATTTGAGGGGCATCTGGAACAACGATAGGTGATGCAAGAGCAGATTGAGCGAAAGTTGCAGAAAGGGCAACCGAAGAAACGAGAATAGATTTCACAAACTTATTTTTATTCATGGTAATTCAAATTTTTGGGTTAACTGCAGACATCTTATCAGAATCCCTAGTTATGTAAGAGGGGGATCAAAGAGAAATTCATGACACGAGGTCATTTGGCAGTGTTGTGTTTTTTAATAAATGCAGACGAATAGCCGAGCAACTTTACTTTATCTAATGTGGCTTGCGTCAGGGAATAGTCAGTAAATGGCCCTAACAACAAGCGATAAGACTCTTTCGCACTCTCTAGGAAAGTTTCTGTATCCAATTTTTGACCAAGCTCGGTACCTAAAGTTCGCGCGCGTTCTTCATTTTTTGATGATGCCACTTGAATAACGTACCTAGGGTGCGCTTCTAATGACTTTTTGTCCGTGGGCTGATTGATACTGATCACTTCAATTTCCACGTTCGCGGTGCCTGTTTTTATGACATCTAACTTGTGCGCGGCGGCATAGCTTAAATCAATGATACGACCATCGTGAAAAGGACCTCGGTCATTAACTCGTACTACGGTGGTTTTGCCGTTGTCAGTATTGGTAACTTTTACGTAACTTGGTAACGGTAGCGTTTTATGCGCTGCCGTCATTGAGTACATGTCATAGATTTCGCCATTAGAAGTCAAATGACCTTGGAATTTTTTCCCATACCAAGATGCGCGGCCTTTTTCTTTAAAGCCTTTCGCATTGCGAACTATTTTGTAGTCTTTGCCACGCAAGTGGTAATCTTTGTTCCCACCTAGGCTGTACGGTTCATATTTAGGATGCGCATCCTCGATGTGTTCGACTGAAAGCGGTGTATCCGGTGCAACATCGGATTCGAGTTCGTAACGGCCTTCTTGTTCTTTTTGGCTAGTTGATGAACAGCCTGCCAAAATAAGAGCAGAGAAAACCAAGGAATATAAAGCGCGTTTTTGCATGTCTAGGTCGCCTTAGAGAATGCTTTTCGGTGCGTATGAATCGACATCAGAATACCAAAACCAGCCATCAAGGTTACCATTGATGTGCCGCCATAACTGATGAGTGGCAACGGTACACCTACTACAGGTAGGATGCCACTTACCATGCCAATATTTACAAAAATATACACGAAGAAGCTGAGTACAATACTGCCTGCCATCATTCGTCCAAATGCGGTTTGCGCTTGGCTGGCGAGATATAAACCTCGTCCAATAATAAATAGATAGATGGCTAAAAGGCAAAGGAAGCCAATCATACCCCATTCTTCAGCAATTACTGCAAAGATAAAGTCAGTGTGTCGTTCAGGAAGAAATTCTAGTTGTGACTGCGTACCTTGCAACCAACCTTTGCCGGAAATACCGCCGGAGCCAATCGCAATTTTACTCTGAATAATGTGGTAGCCCGCTCCTAGCGGATCAGACTCCGGGTTAAATAGAGTACGAACTCGCACTTTTTGATACTCTCGCATCAAGAAAAACCACAGAATTGGAATGAAACCACCTAATGCAATCGCAGCACCAGCAATTATTTTCCAGCTAATGCCTGCGAGGAAGATAACAAAAATACCGGAAGCCGCGATCAGGATTGAGGTACCTAAGTCAGGCTGTTTTGCAATGAGAATGGTTGGTAAGCAGACCATAATCAGTGCAACAATGAGTGTTCTTAGCGTTGGTGGGAGGGGCTGTCTACCAACATAGCGAGCTACCATTAATGGCACCGCGAGCTTCAATAGCTCTGACGGTTGAAAGCGCACAAAACCGAGGTTAAGCCAACGCTGCGCGCCTTTCGATGCTTCACCGAAAAACAGCACGCCGAAAAGCAGTATAACGCCACCAACGAACATCAAAGGTGCCAAGCTTTCGTAAGTTCGTGGAGAAAGCTGTGCAAGGACGAGCATCACAACGAGTGAAAGCACCATTCGCATGGCTTGGCGATCCATCATCAGTAAACTTTGGCCACTGGCGCTGTACATGATCACCAGGCCAAACCCCATCAGGGCCAGTATGCCAAGTAGGAGTGGTAAGTCGATATGGAAGCGTTCAAACAGGGCGCGATTTTTACCTGTAGAGGGATCCATCTTCATTACTGTTTTACCTCTTTCTTCGCATTGTTTTCAGGCTCAATTTCTTCTGGACCAAGAACGACTCGGTCAAAAATTTTCCTTACTACTGGGGCACCGTTACTAGAACCACCACCGGCATTTTCTAGTACTACAGTGACGACCACTTTAGGATCATCAAATGGTGCAAAGCCAGTAAATAACGCATGGTCACGTAAGTGCTCGGCGATCTCATCGGCGTTGTACTCTTCGTTTTCACCCAGACCGAAGACCTGTGCAGTACCTGATTTACCCGCTGTTTCATAATTCATTTTGTAGAATGAGCGACGAGCTGTTCCGCGCGTGCCATGGTTTACCCGACGCATGCCTTCTTTCGCCATATCCCAGTACTTTTTAGGCACATTCTTGATTGGTGGGTAAGTCACGTATTCTGTCGTTTGCTGCTCTTCGAAGTCGTTACCATTTTCTATCGTCGCTTTGAGCAAGTGAGGTGCGATCACTTCTCCCTCGTTTACTAATACGGAGGTTGCTTTGGCGATTTGCATTGGTGTTGCTGTCCAATATCCTTGACCGATACCCACAGGGATCGTATCACCTTTATACCATGGGGTTTTATGGCGAGACATTTTCCAGTCACGAGTCGGCATATTCGCCTTACTTTCTTCGTAGATATCAATGCCAGTGTAATCACCAAAACCGAACATCATCATCCAATTCGAAATACGGTCAATACCCATGTCATAAGCGATTTGATAGTAGAAGGTATCAACAGACTCTTCGATCGACTTAATGATATCGACGCGCCCGTGCCCCCAACGCAACCAGTCACGAAACGGGCGTGTGTTGGAGTTTGGTATGCGCCAATAACCAGGGTCATTTCGTGTGGTGTTAGGTGTGACGACACCTTCTTGCAGCGCGGCTACCGCCATAAATGGTTTGATGGTAGAGGCCGGAGGGTAAATGCCAAGTGTAGTGCGGTTGACCAAAGGGCGGTTTTTATCGTTCAAAAGGGCACGATAGTCTTTACCTGAGATTCCGTGCACGAACGAGTTAGGATCGTAGCTAGGACTTGAAACCATAGCCAGTACGCCGTTGTCTCTAGGATCGATCACTACAGCACTGCCTCTGCGGCCATCCAATAATTGGTGTACGTACAGCTGCAAGTTGATATCAAGGTTTAAAACGATGTCTTTTCCGGGTACAGGTGGAACGTACTTTAACGTACGAATTACTCGGCCGCGGCTGTTTACCTCGACTTCTTGATATCCGGCTGTACCGTGTAAGAGGTCTTCGTAGTATTTTTCAATACCCAGCTTACCAATGTCGCGAGTGGCTTGATAGTTTGCGTCTTTTTCTTCTCGGATCAGGCGCTGCATGTCGCGATCATTGATTCGAGAAACGTAACCAATCACGTGGGTTAAGACTTCGCTGAAAGGGTAGTAGCGCTTTAAGGTCGCACTTATTTCCACACCCGGAAAGCGGTACTGATTGACGGAGAATACCGCTACTTGTTTTTCGTTCAGTTGGGTAAGCAGTGGGACCGATTTAAATCGACGAGTCCGTTTACGCTCGTGGTGGAAACGTTCAATCTGGTCTGGTGTAATTTCCAGAATAGTTTGTAATTCTTGGATGGTTGCATCAATGTCTTTAATTTTTTCTGGGGTCAGTTCTAAGTTAAAGACGGGACGGTTCTCTGCCAGTAAAACGCCATTTCGGTCATAAATTAGACCTCGGTTAGGCGCGATAGGCACTACTTTGATGCGGTTATCGTTCGAGCGGGTTTGATAGTCTTGAAACTGGTTCACCTGAATGTTGTACATGTTGGCAACCAGAGCTCCCATCAAGACAACAATGCCGATAAAAGCAACAATAGCGCGGCTGGCAAACAGACGCGCTTCGGCTTGATAATCTCGGATTTGACTGCGGCGTTTACGAATCATTAACGCTTGGCTCTAAAGTTAAACAACGATTATTCGCGATGATAAGGGTGGTTAGCGGTGATGCTCCACGCTCGGTACAAGCTTTCTGCCATTACGATACGCACTAGAGGGTGGGGTAGCGTTAAGGCAGACAATGACCAGCTTTGGTCTGCTGCAGCTTTGCATGCAGGAGCGAGTCCTTCGGGACCGCCGATTAATATTGATACATCACGGCCATCTAATTTCCAAGCTTCTAACTGCTCAGCGAGTTGAGGAGTGTCCCATTTTTTACCAGGGATATCTAACGTGACGATACGGTTGCCTTTTGGTACCGCCGCGAGCATCGCTTCCCCTTCTTTTTGCAGGATGCGAGCGATATCGGCATTCTTACCACGCTTGCCAGCAGAGATTTCAATCAACTCCAACGGCATATCATGCGGGAAACGGCGACGATATTCTTGAAAGCCTTCCTCAACCCATTTTGGCATTTTTGTGCCAACAGCAATTAGTTGAATTTTCAAAAGATTAACCCCAGAGTTTTTCTAGCTGGTAGAGTTCGCGGTGCTCTTCTTGCATCACGTGAAGCATGGCGTCGCCCATATCTAGGACTACCCATTCACCTTCGTTTTCACCTTCCATTCCTAGTGGCTCAAGACCGGCTTTTTTCACTTCTGTTGCAACATGGTCAGCGATGGATGAAACGTGGCGTTTGGATGTACCAGTACAGATGATCATGTAATCTGTCACGCTTGATTTATCTTCCACATTTAGGACGATAATGTCTTCCGCTTTCATGTCGTCGGCTTTATCAGCTAAAAAGTCTTTCAGTTCTTCGCGAAGCACTCGGTTTTCCTCGGTTTGTCTCTTATCTCTACAGTGTTTTACATTCTTGCTTGCAAAACAGGTCGCGCACTATATCACGCTTTGATTTTTAAATTGCCAGCTTAATATCAGGAGAGCAGGTTTCTAAGCTCAACTGATGAATAGTTGGCCATACAGACTCGTCATATTGAGTTTTGGCTTTTATCTCTGCTTGAGCCAACAAGGAGAGCAATGCACAAATACGACTCGCCGATAAGCGGGTCAGTGCTGCGTTATAGAGTGGACGCTTGTTTTGCCAAACTCGATATTTCTCAAATACCTGGTTCATTCCCATTTGAGTTAAGTCTTGATGCATATTTAAAAGTTGGCTCAACTCTTTTTGTACACTTCGAATCAAGATCACGGTCTCAACCCCTTCCGCCTCAAGTTGGCGAAGAATGCGTTGTGCACGGTTTGCTTTACCTGCCAGTAAGGCGTCGATCCAGTTAAAGGTAGTGAAGTGATTATGGCGACTTAGGGCTTCCTCTAAACGTATGATGGTCAGCTCACCATCCGGATAGAGTAGGGCCAATTTCTCTAAGCTTTGTGTCAATGCAAATAGGTTACCTTCATGCCATTGAGCCAACATTTGCAGTGATTGCTGATCGGGTTTTAGTCCCAACGTGCGGCAACGTGTCTGAATGAACATAGGTAGGCGTTGAAGGTCTGGCGACAAGCAGCTTACCCAATCGCCTTTTGAGCTTAATGCTTTGAACCATTTCGCATTTTCTTGGGCTTTGGTCAGTTTGCTACCAACAATGACGAGCATGATGTCATCATGAAGCATATCACACAGTGTTTGCAGCTCTTTGCTGACGGCGGTTGTTACGCCACTTTCAGGAATTTCAAGCTCAATCAATTGACGGTTTGAAAACAGGCTCATCGCTTGGAAACAGTCGTAAACTAGGTTCCAGTCTATGCTAGCATCCACCGCAAAACGGTGTTTTTCCTCAAAACCTTGCTGAAACGCTGCCTTTTGGATTGCTTGGCGGCTTTCTTGAATCAGTAACGGCTCATTACCAAAGATTAAGTAAACCTGTTTAACTTGTTTAGTTAAATGATCCGTTAGCTTATCGGCATAAATTCGCATAGTGACTAAGAGTTTTTGTTCGCTGGCTCAGAGATTTGTCCTGCTTCATATTCGGCACGAATACGGCCCAACTGGCGCATCATCTGTTTTGCAGCTTGCAAGCGCATCTCGTCTTCAATTACGTCACGCTCAACAGATTTTGCAAGTGCGGTCAACGGGTTGTCTAGGTAGTTGCGGTTTACTGTTGTCGTAAAGTTTTTAGAACCATAGCCAGGAATTGTCACACGGTATTTTACTACGTATGTCAGCTCTTTTTCTGCTGCACGGCTATTTTGATAAAGCGATAGTGTACGCTCATCGATTGTCGCTTCCGTCAAATGAAGGTTGGGTACCGTCGATGAGGGTTGAACAAGTTCAACTTTGTTCAGTTCGAGTTGAGAGCGAACATAGCGAGTTAATTCACTGTATTCATCGTAGCTGGAGAAAGACATAGTGTGCAGCTCTTCCGGTACGGAATACTCGCCGCGAAGGTGAAAACCACAGGCAGAAAGAAGCCCCGCTAATACCAATACCACTGGTAGTTTAATCAAAGAGAAAAAGCGCATTGATTGTATTCATCCTAAATTGAAGGGGTTATTTACCTTAAACCACTCATGTGAATGGTTTGAGGTAAATAAACAGGGTAGCGAACTACCCTGTTTAATGACTCTTGGTTAACAAATAAGTTCGCTAAACAGAGACAAATTGCAAGCTGTGATTAGTTTGCAACGATGTTCAGCAGTTTACCTGGAACGTAAATAACTTTACGAATAGTCAGGCCATCAGTGAACTTAACCACGTTTTCGTCGTTTAGACCAAGCTGTTCGATATCGTCTTTAGAGATATCCGCTGGGACTGTTAGCTTCGCACGTAGCTTACCGTTAACTTGAACAACGATAGTTTTTTCGTCTTCAACTAGCGCTTTTTCGTCAAACGTCGGCCATGCCGCGTTATCAATGTCTGTTTCACCTAGTGCTGCCCATAGCTCGTATGAGATATGCGGAGTGATAGGGTAAAGCATGACAACAATAGCTTTCAGTGCTTCGTCAAGGATTGCACGATCTTGCGCAGATTCTTGAGGCGCTTTCGCTAGTTTGTTCATCAGCTCCATGATCGCTGCGATCGCGGTGTTGAATGTTTGACGACGAGCGATATCGTCCGTCACTTTCGCGATAGTTTTGTGAACGTCGCGGCGAAGTGCTTTTTGATCACCAGAAAGCGCTGAGGTATCTACTGCTTCTGCTGCGCCTTTCGCTGTGTGCTCTTTAACTAGTTTCCAAACACGTTTTAGGAAGCGGTTCGCACCTTCTACGCCAGACTCTTGCCATTCAAGTGTCATGTCCGCTGGAGACGCGAACATCATGAATAGACGTACTGTGTCAGCGCCGTACTTGTCTACCATTTCTTGAGGGTCGATACCGTTGTTCTTAGACTTAGACATCTTGATCATGCCTGAGTGCGTTACATCACGACCTTCAGTGTCTTTAGCAGAAGTAATGCGGCCTTTACCATCACGTTCAACGGCTACGTCTGTTGGAGCTACCCACTCTTTGCCGCCTTTCTCGTTCTCGAAGTAGAACGCATCAGCCAGTACCATGCCTTGACACAGTAGTTGCTTGAACGGTTCGTCAGAAGTTACGTAACCCGCATCGCGCAGTAGTTTGTGGAAGAAGCGTGAGTACAGTAGGTGCATACAAGCGTGCTCGATACCACCGATGTACTGATCTACTGGTAGCCAGTAGTTTGCTTTTTCTGGGTCTAGGATGTCGTCCGCTTGTGGTGAACAGTAACGCGCGTAGTACCAAGAAGATTCCATGAACGTATCGAACGTATCTGTCTCACGTAGAGCAGGTTCGCCGTTAAAGGTTGTCTTCGCCCACTCTTTGTCTGCTTTGATTGGGCTGGTTACGCCGTCCATTACCACGTCTTCTGGAAGAATCACTGGTAGTTGGTCAGCAGGTACTGGGTGAACTTCACCGTCTTCAGTCGTTACCATTGGGATTGGTGCGCCCCAGTAACGTTGACGAGATACACCCCAGTCGCGTAGACGGAAGTTTACAGTCTTAGTGCCTTTGCCTTCTGCTTCTAGCTTCGCTGCAATTGCATCGAACGCCGCTTGGAATTCTAGGCCGTCGAATTCACCAGAATCGAACAGTACGCCTTTCTCTGTGTATGCCGCTTCAGAAATGTCTAGCTCGCTGCCATCAGCAGGCTTGATAACAGGCACGATGTCTAGACCGTACTTCGTTGCGAACTCGTAGTCACGTTGGTCGTGTGCAGGTACTGCCATTACCGCGCCTGTACCGTAGTCCATCAGTACAAAGTTTGCTACGTATACTGGTACTTCGCGGCCGTTCAATGGATGAATCGCAGTAAGGCCAGTTGCCATACCTTTCTTCTCCATTGTCGCTAGCTCAGCTTCTGCAACCTTGTTGTTCTTACATTCGTCGATAAACGCTGCAAGCTCTGGATTGTTCTCTGCTGCAAGAGCTGCAAGAGGGTGGCCGGCTGCGATACCCACGTAAGTCACACCCATTAGCGTATCTGGACGTGTTGTGTAAACTTCTAGGTCTTGTTGACCCTTAACTTCAAACTTCAGTTCAACACCTTCAGAACGACCAATCCAGTTGCGCTGCATGGTCTTCACCATTTCAGGCCAACCTTCAAGCTTGTCTAAGTCGTCTAGTAGCTCTTGAGCGTACTCAGTGATTTTGATGAACCATTGAGGGATTTCTTTTTGCTCTACAGGCGTATCACAACGCCAGCAACAACCGTCTTCAACCTGCTCGTTTGCAAGAACAGTTTGGTCGTTAGGACACCAGTTAACAGAAGAAGTCTTTTTGTAAACTAAACCTTTCTCGTAAAGTTTAGTGAAGAACTCTTGTTCCCAGCGGTAGTACTCCGGTGTACATGTTGCGAATTCACGGTTCCAATCGTAACCAAAGCCTAGAAGCTTAAGTTGGTTCTTCATGTATTCGATGTTTTCGTAAGTCCAAGGTGCTGGCGCAGTTTTGTTTTTTACTGCTGCGTTTTCTGCAGGTAGACCGAATGCGTCCCAACCGATAGGTTGCATCACGTTTTTGCCTTGTAGGCGTTGGAAACGAGATACTACATCACCGATAGTGTAGTTGCGCACGTGACCCATGTGCAGTCGACCACTTGGGTATGGGAACATGGACAGACAGTAGAATTTTTCTTTATTTGGGTCTTCACTTACAACAAAGGTTTTGTTGTCATCCCAGTGCTTTTGAACTTTTTGTTCAATATCTTGTGGGTTGTATTGTTCTTGCATCGATGGTATCCGTTATCTTGGAATTTGTGAGTTCGGTTAGAACAGACTTAAATAGATCGTCATAGAATACCTAAAGCTAGGGATCACAACAATAGCCAATCTGTACCCATGCGCCCTTAAGTGACGCAGGTAGGAGAAAGATGGAGGTCAGTTATGCCTAAACGTAAAACAGGTTATGAGGAAATGCTCGAGGATGTGATTGAAACCTTGAAGCACAGTCCGGAAGAAGTTAACAAAGCGATTGAGACGTCGGGCAAAGTGGTGGATGCTGCTAATGACTTGACCAAAGATGAATTGGCTTTAATCAAAGCGTACCTTAAAGCCGACTTAAAAGAGTTTTCAGAGAGTTACGAGGACAGTAAAAGCGGCCCGTTTTACTTAACGATTGCGGACTCGATATGGCAAGGGCTGTTAGAGATTACAGACCGAACTAAAGTTGAGTGGGTTGAGTTGTTCGATGACTTAGAGCATCAAGGGCTATATGAAGCAGGAGAGGTGATAGGCTTAGGCACTTTGGTCTGTGATGAGTGTGGTCACAAGACAACGTATAACCACCCAACAGTAATCATTCCGTGTATTAAATGTGGTCACAAAGGCTTTACTCGTCAGTCATTAAAGCCATAAATGGCGAGTGACGACTGTATAATGCAATGAATAAAAAAGAGGCTTAGTCGCCTCTTTTTTGTCTTTTCTACTTTCAAGCTGTTATCAGCTCTGTTTTCTTCTTAAACCGAAAGCCAGAGCTAAACTTAACCCTACCCAAATATACAA
Source organism: Vibrio sp. 779(2023) (assembly GCF_033344285.1). Lineage (NCBI taxonomy): Bacteria > Pseudomonadati > Pseudomonadota > Gammaproteobacteria > Vibrionales > Vibrionaceae > Vibrio > Vibrio sp. 779(2023). The sequence continues at coordinate 58,426 of NZ_JAWPOM010000004.1, read as the reverse complement.
TGGCCAAGTACCAAGGATTCGATATGGCGTTTTCCCATCGGTTGGGGTGAGCTCTGCGCGCAGTACTGCAGTTTCAAACTGCGGTACTTGCTCAACGATTTTACCCTTGTGATCGGTTACCGCTGTTAATCCGTTGTTAGTCGAGCGGATGAGCGGTTTACCTAACTCTAAGGCACGCATACGGGCGATCTCCATATGTTGAAGAGGACCGATAGAGTGACCAAACCATGCATCATTTGAAAGCGTTAGAATGAAGTCTGTTTCGTCAGTCACATTTTGACGCACTTGCTCATTAAAGATGATCTCATAGCAAAGCGCTGGTGCCATGTGCATGCCATTCGCAACGATGTTTGGCTGCACAAAAGCCCCACGGCTAAACGACGACATCGGTAGGTTAAAGAATGGCGCTAATGGGCGCAAAATATCTTCAAATGGTACAAACTCACCAAACGGTAGTAGGTGATGCTTATGGTAACGTTCGCTTAAATCGAAGCTGTAGTCACCGTATGGTGTGATGCCGAGGGACAGAATACTGTTGTAGAACTGTCGATCTTCAGCTTGGTTGACGACACCGGTGATGATTGCGCTGTTATTCATTTTTGCAGCGCTGTCGATATTGCTCAAAAATGAAGGCACTTCAATTTCAAAAGCAGGAATTGCTGCTTCTGGCCAAACGATAATGTCAGCGTCCCAGTTTTCACGAGTTAAGTCAGCATATTTCATTATGGTTGGCCAGCGTTGACTTGGTAGCCACTTTAGGTTCTGGTCTACGTTACCTTGAATCAGCGCGAGCTTAGTCGTGTCTTCTGGTCGGGGTGTTACCCAATCGTAGTTGCGAATCCCAAAGCCAGTACTGAGTAGCACCGCAGGGATAATCACCATCAGCCACTGCTTATGAATCCATGCATAGGCTAACGCCCCTGCGCTGATAAGGATAAATAGAGTAAGCAGTTCTACGCCGCCAATTGGTGCAAAGCTTGCGAGTGGAGCATCTATCTGGCTATAGCCTAGCCATAACCAAGGGAAGCCAGTCATCACCCAACCACGCAACCAATCACTGATCAGCCATAAAGCAGGTGCAGCGAGAAGTGCTTTTGTGAGCGTAAATTGAGGAAACAGCTTGTTGTTGAGCCAAGCAAATAAGCCTGAATAAACAGCCAAGTAGGCAACAAGCAAGCCCATTAAAAATAAATTGGCAATGAGCGGCATACCGCCAAAACCGGAGATACTGACGTAAACCCAGCTAACGCCAGTTGCAAATTGACCTAACCCCCAAGCATAACCAATCCATAGTGCGCGTTTCGGAGTTTGGTTAGCAAGAAGAATCAGTAGAATTGCAGGGCTAAGAATGGCAATAGGCCACAGCTGGTAAGGAGCGAAAGCGAGTGTAGTAGAGGCGCCAACAAAAGCGGCCACTAAGGGCCGCTTAAGGCGATGAAAGAGTTCATTCATCATTGTAATTTTCTGAGATTCCCAATGGGTATCGCGTTACTCTTGAGTGGCTTCAACCAGGGTTTCTTCGTCTGGGATCGTCACTTGGAGTTGAATGACACGACGGTTATCGGCAGCGGTGACTTTGAAGTTGTAGCCTTCAATTTCAACCAGTTCACCACGAGAAGGTAAGTGACCAAAGGCAGTCATGACCATACCACCAACGGTATCAACTTCCTCATCGCTGAAGTTGGTTCCGAATGTCTCATTAAACTCTTCGATGGTTGTCAGCGCTCTGACAGCAAACGTATGCTTGCTCAGCTTACGAATGTCCGTCTCTTCACTTTCATCGAATTCATCTTCAATATCCCCGACGATTTCCTCAAGGATATCTTCAATGGTCACAAGACCAGAAACACCACCGAATTCATCGACAACAATGGCCATATGATAACGTTCTTCACGGAATTCTTTCAGCAGTCGATCAACGCGTTTACTTTCCGGTACTACAACCGCTGGTCGAATGACTTCTTCGATATCAAATGGATTACTGCCTGAGCCTAAGTATTTAAGTAAGTCCTTCGCTAGAAGTATGCCTTCCACATGGTCTTTATCTTCGCTGATCACAGGGTAGCGAGAGTGTTGAGCATCGGTAATCAAAGCAACCAAGGTATCAAGGTCGTGAGTACGCTCAACTGTAACCATTTGCGAACGCGGGATCATAATGTCACGCACACGCATTTCGGAGATTTCCATAACACCTTCAAGCATATCGCGAGTGTCATGGTCAATCAGGTCGTTAACTTCAGAGTCGCGGATAACATCCACAAGCTCTTGGCGATCTTTTGGTTCGCCCTGAAATAGTTGACCTAGACGTTCAAAGAAGGACTTTCTACTCGGACCTTCTGCCTTTTCTTTCTTATCTTCGTTAGAAGAGGGAGAATTATCTTCGTTCATTGTTTCTCAATTAAGTAACGCTATCAGAAGTGTGATAGCACACATAGAGAGGCGAACACGAGAGTCATTTAGGTGGTTCGCCTTTCCCTGTCGAGTGGCCAATAGCTACTCTTTTTCAGCAATGTAAGGATCTTCATAACCCATACCTTGCATGATTTCGGTTTCGAGGGACTCCATCTCTTCGGCTTCGTCATCCTCTATATGATCATAACCTAGCAGATGCAAGCTGCCATGTACAACCATATGCGCCCAATGTGCTAGCAGAGGCTTGCTCTGTTCAACCGCCTCTTTTTCAACAACTTGGCGGCAAATAATCAAATCACCAAGTAAATCTATTTCCATACCAGGAGGTGCTTCAAATGGAAACGACAACACATTAGTTGGTTTATCTTTGCCGCGATACGCATGGTTGAGCGTATGACTTTCTTGTTCATCAACAATACGAATGGTGACTTCGGCTTGTGGCTGGAAGAGAGGGATTGTCTTATCTAGCCACAATTGGAAATCTTGCTGCGAAGGCAGACCTTCTTCATTTTCGACTGCCAGTTGCAGATCAAGTTCAATCGCCATGATTATTCCTTAGTTGAAGCAACTTGTGCATTCAGTTCGGCTTTTGCTGCTTCTAGTAACTTCGCATCGCGTTCTTCACGACGGCGTTTCTCGAACTCTTTACGCTCTTTCTGGTCTTGTGCTTCCCACTTCTCGTACGCGTTAACGATACGAGCAACCACAGGGTGACGTACAACGTCGTCGGCTAAGAAGAAGTTAAAGCTGATGTCGTCAACTTCGCTTAGTACTTCAATAGCATGACGAAGACCCGATTTCGCACCACGAGGTAAGTCAATCTGCGTGACATCACCAGTGATAACCGCGCGAGAGTTAAAACCAATACGCGTTAGGAACATCTTCATCTGCTCAACAGTGGTGTTCTGACTCTCATCAAGAATGATGAAGGCGTCGTTTAGAGTACGACCACGCATGTAAGCAAGAGGAGCAACCTCAATCACGTTACGTTCAATCAGCTTCTCTACGCGCTCAAAGCCCAGCATTTCAAATAGGGCGTCGTATAGCGGACGTAGGTATGGGTCGACTTTCTGGCTTAAATCACCAGGCAGGAAGCCCAATTTCTCACCAGCTTCAACCGCTGGACGAGTAAGTAGAATACGGCGGATCTCTTGGCGCTCTAGTGCGTCAACAGCTGCTGCTACAGCAAGGTAGGTTTTACCTGTACCAGCCGGGCCAATACCAAAAGAAATATCATGCGTGACCATGTTAACCAAGTACTGCGCTTGGTTTGGCGTACGTGGTTTGATCACACCTTTCTTGGTTTTGACGAAGACTTCTTTACCATGCTCGATGTTAGACTCAGTATTCTGCTCAAGAACACCAGACTCTTTGATCGCTAGATGGATTTGCTCAGGCTCAATATCTGGGATCTCACCTCGTACAGGTGCGGTATCAACATATAGAGTTTTCAGGATATCCAGCGCAGCTGATGCGGTATGAGGTTTACCGACAATCGTAAAGTGGTCACTACGGTGGTTAATTTCAACGCCTAGACGACGTTCTAAATGCTTGATGTTGTCATCGAATGGACCGCACAGGCTAGCTAGTCGGCGGTTGTCTGAAGGTTCTAGGTTAATTTCTAGAGTTACGATTTTATTGCTCAATGTTGCCTCTCATTTTTTGCCACTTAGTGAGAGCCTGATAACGACCAGGCTCTCTATGGCTATTTATACGAGCTTACGGCGTAAAAGTAGCTACACCCAGCTCATCTTCGCGACGTGTTTTCGCCATCATCTGCGTTGGGGAAATCACACTACGAAGATCCATGTCTTTTTCAGTACGTACTAGCTCACCACGCAGTGAGTTTGCAAATACGTCTACGATCTTCACATCAACGAACTGACCAATTAGGTCTGCACTACCTTCAAAGTTTACTACACGGTTGTTTTCTGTACGAGCGCGTAGTTCCATTAGGTTTTTCTTCGAAGGGCCTTCAACTAGAACACGTTGTTCTGTGCCAAGCATTAAGCGAGAGTAACGCATCGCTTGAGCATTGATAGTTTGCTGTAGTTCGTAAAGGCGCTCTTTCTTCACTTGTTCTGACACATCACAAGGGTAATCCGCTGCTGGCGTACCTGGACGTGGAGAGAAAATAAAGCTGAAGCTCATGTCAAAGTCTACATCTTTGATTAGCTTCATGGTGTCTTGGAAGTCTTTGTCTGTCTCACCAGGGAAACCAACAATAAAGTCTGAACTGATTTGAATATCAGGACGAGCTTTACGCAGTTTACGGATGATCGATTTGTATTCGATAGCGGTGTGAGGGCGTTTCATCATCGTTAGGATACGGTCACTACCACTTTGCACAGGTAAGTGCAGGAAGCTCACAAGTTCTGGCGTATCTTCGTATACTGCGATGATGTCGTCTGTGAATTCTAACGGGTGGCTCGTCGTGAAACGAATACGGTCGATACCATCGATAGACGCAACCAAACGAAGCAGTTCTGCAAATGAACAGATCTCACCATCGTGCATAGGACCACGGTACGCGTTTACGTTTTGCCCCAGAAGGTTTACTTCACGTACGCCTTGTTCAGCAAGTTGGGCGATTTCGAACAGTACGTCATCCATTGGACGGCTTACTTCTTCACCACGAGTGTACGGTACGACACAGTAAGTACAGTACTTAGAGCAGCCTTCCATAATAGAAACGAATGCTGTCGCACCTTCTGCGCGAGGTTCAGGTAGGCGGTCGAATTTTTCGATCTCTGGGAACGAAATGTCCATAACTGGTGCATCATCGGACTGAGATTGTTTGATCATCTCAGGTAGGCGGTGCAAAGTTTGTGGGCCAAAAATAACGTCAACGTATGGTGCACGTTCACGAATATGGTCACCTTCTTGCGTTGCTACACAACCACCTACACCGATAACTACGCCAGGTTTTTTATCTTTTAGTGTTTTCCAGCGGCCTAGCTGGTGGAAAACTTTCTCTTGCGCTTTTTCACGGATCGAACAGGTGTTAAGTAGAAGTACGTCTGCTTCCTCTGGCTCTTCCGTCAGCTCGTAGCCGTTTGCAGCATTAAGCAGGTCGGCCATTTTTGATGAATCGTATTCGTTCATCTGGCAGCCCCAGGTTTTAATTAGCAGTTTCTTACTCATCTCACTTTCGCTCGTTCAGTTGTACTTAAATCGGAGAGCTATTGCTCAAATTATAGCCGCCATCACGGCGGTAAGCGGCGTATTGTACTGCTTTAAAAAGCACCTGACTAGTGATCTAGCTAATTCTCTGCAAAGCCTGATGAAATCTAGTTTTTCGCCCTATGCAGAACAAGGTTTTTTGTTAAACAATTTTGTAAAAATAGCCATGGAAAGTACAATAAAAAACGCCAATTAATCAGCACGATGAAGAGTGAAAAATGAACAAGTATGACATCGCCGTGATCGGTGGCGGTATGGTCGGGGCAGCCGTCGCTGTTGGATTTGCCAAGCAGGGCAGAAGCGTTGTCTTGGTTGAAGGTACAAAACCTAAAGTTTTTGATGCCGCTCAGGCGATGGATATTCGTGTATCTGCAATCTCGCACCAGTCGGTGGAGTTACTTGATTCACTCGGAGCATGGTCAGAGATCAAGAGCATGCGAGTTTGTCCTTATCGGCGGTTAGAAACTTGGGAGCACCCAGAGTGCCGTACTCGTTTTCACTCTGATGAATTGTCATTGGATCAGCTAGGTTACATTGTTGAAAATCGCCTAATCCAATTAGGTCTTTGGCAAGTCTTCTCTCAGTATGAAAATCTAACCGTGATGTGTCCTGAGCGATTAAAAGCCATTGAGTTTGCAGATGTAAATCTTGTGACACTAGAAAGTGGGGAGCAGTTTGAAGCTAACTGGGTGATTGGTGCTGATGGTGCAAACTCTAAAGTTCGTCAATTGGCTGGAATTGGTGTAACTGCGTGGGATTACCGACAACACTGCATGTTGATTAACGTGAAAACAGAATTGCCTCAGCAAGATATTACTTGGCAACAATTTACACCTTCAGGCCCACGTTCATTTTTACCTCTGTGCTCTTTGAGTAACGACGATGGTCAAGTAGAAGGCCAAGGTTCTTTGGTTTGGTATGACTCGCCTAAACGTATTAAACAACTGTGTGCGATGAGTAAACCTCAACTAAGAGAAGAAATTTTACGTCATTTCCCTGCTGAATTAGGCGATATTGAAGTTTTACAGTTTGGCTCATTCCCACTCTCTCGTCGTCATGCGCAAAGCTACTCAAGCAAAAATTGCGTGTTAGTGGGTGACTCTGCCCATACGATCAACCCGCTTGCAGGGCAAGGGGTAAACTTAGGCTTCAAAGATGTAGACGTTCTCCTTTCGGTAACAGAACAACAAGAAAAGCTGGAAGATACCTTACTCGCGAAATACGAACGCGCACGTCGACCTGACAACTTACTCATGCAGACGGGCATGGACTTTTTCTATAAAGGTTTTAGCAACGATCTTGGGCCATTGAAGTTCGTACGTAATGCTGCATTGAAGCTTGCTGAAAACTCAGGGCCAATTAAGGCTCAAGTACTGAAATACGCGTTAGGTATGTAGTAAGCTACTCAAATCACAGATAGAAAAAAAGCGAGCCATGAGCTCGCTTTTTTAATTCGGCAAATCTAATGATTTCCCGAGTCCAGAACCAAAAAAAGAAAAAACCCAGCAAAGTCATGCTGGGTTTTCCGATAATGGTGCGGAAGGAGAGACTTGAACTCTCACACCTTGCGGCGCCAGAACCTAAATCTGGTGCGTCTACCAATTCCGCCACTTCCGCAACTTATTCTGTAGATATCAAGATAATTGGTAAAATCTCAATATCATTGTATGTGGCAGGGCTACCTGGATTCGAACCAGGGAATGGCGGCATCAAAAGCCGCTGCCTTACCGCTTGGCGATAGCCCTACAGCGTAAATAGTCAAAGACTACTTAACCTCTCTTATCGAGAGAAAGAATGGTGCGGAAGGAGAGACTTGAACTCTCACACCTTACGGCGCCAGAACCTAAATCTGGTGCGTCTACCAATTCCGCCACTTCCGCATCTTAAATCTACGTGACTGATAGCTTATGCTAGCAATCCAATCAATGGTGGCTACGACGGGATTCGAACCTGTGACCCCATCATTATGAGTGATGTGCTCTAACCAGCTGAGCTACGTAG